>CAZMXD010000112.1:0-6519 GCA_964570185.1 uncultured Nitrospina sp.
GTTAAACGATAGAGGCCCGCCAATACCTGATCTCCTGGATGCGGAATTTTTTCAAGCCTATCTATCACTAAACCCGCAATGGTTTCAAAGTCTCCGCCAGGTAGATTCCAGCCTAAAGTTTCGTTGAGGACGCTGATTTCTGTGCTGCCTTCAATTAGAAAACCGCCTTCAGCATAGGGTTTGTATAGTTCTTCGGGTTTATCATATTCGTCTTCAATTTCCCCAACTATTTTTTCAAGAAGGTCTTCAATGGTGACGAGACCAATACAGCCCCCATATTCATCTACCACAAAAGCCATATGTAATCCGCTTTGCTGGAGCTCTTTCAACAAATCATCAATTTTTTTGTTAGGTGGAATGTAATGAGCAGGACGGATCAGACCCGTAATTGGAGTGTTGTCCATTTCTTGGTCTAATAAATCAAATGCATTTAGTATCCCAATCAAATTATGCATTCTTTCATGGAAAACAGGCAGTCTGGAAAAACCTGATTCATTTGCAATTTCATGGGCTTCCCGCATATTTGCCGTGTCTTTAATAGCGGTCATTTGCACAAGAGGAACCATGCACTGTTCCGCAATTAGCTCGCCAAAGTTAAATATATTGTGAATAATTTTTTTTTCGGTCGTACCTAGGTCCACGGTTTGGGACTCCAGGCTCAATACTTTACGCAGTTGGTCGCGACTGAAAGTAAATGTTTTCTCTGTCACGTTTTCAGGCACGCGACTGGTTAAATGTTGTGAAGTGTGTGACAGCCATTTTATAATAGGCCCCATACAATTGTGAAAAAGGTTTAAGGGATGAATCATTATTGGCATCAGACTGTCGGCACGGTTTTGGAAAATTACCTTAGGAATAATTTCTCCACCAAAAAAGACGAGAGGAAAAACAATCAGCATGGCTATCCATTCTCCAAATTCTGGAAATTTATTAACCATGAATGCGGTTGAAATAGCCGTGCTTGTTACCATCGCAAGATTGGTGCCCAAGGATGTTGTAGTGAAAAGCTTTTCTGGATTGTCTAAAAGTTTTAAAATGGCTTGCGCAGAGGAGTTTCCTTCTTCCGCCAGCTTTTGCATTTTGATACGGTTGACAGAAACCATACCAATTTCAGAACCTGAAAAAAAAGCCTCCATAGCTATTGCCAGGAGTACCCAGAATATTGTAGTCGTGGGATCCAGATCCATTACGTTGTTGCCGTTTTAATTTGTTCTGACTCTTCGGAGGTGATGGAGCCCTTTAATAGGGTTAAATGAAGTTTCAAGATCCTAGATCCTTTCATTTTTTCAACACGGAATTTGAAATGATCCACATTAGTTGATTCCCCAGAGCGAGGAATTCTGCCAAACAACCCAAAAACCAAGCCACCAACCGTATCATAGTCGTTTATAGGCAAATCACATTGGAAAGTTTGGTTGAACTCGGCAAGGCTAAAGGTCCCTGAAATTCGGTATTGATTTTCATTGATTTTTAAGAGAGGTTGTTCGTCCTTTCTCATTTCGCTGTCAATCTCTCCAACAAGTTCTTCAATGATATCTTCTAATGTAACCAGTCCGCATACGCTCCCATATTCATCCAAAACAATTGCCATATGCCTTTTTAGTTTTCTGAATTCTTCAAGCATCTCTTTTATCATTTTAGTTTTGGGAACAACTACTGCGTGATGAAGTATGCTTTTCAAATTGACCTTTTCTCTGGGTAAATGTTTAAGGCGAGTTAGATCTTTTGTGAAAAGGATTCCTATGATTTCTTCATCGTTTTCTCCGAATACGGGGACCCTTGAATAGAAATTTTTCATTATCCTAGGTAAAATTTCGTCCAGGCTATCTTTGATATTTACTGTGAACATGTCTATTTTTGGCGTCATGACTTCGCCTACGGTTGTTTCTCCGAATACGATAGCTTTATCAATCAGGTCTCTTTCATCTGAATCGATAACACCTTCTCCTTCTCCCACTTGAACCATAGTACGAAACTCTTCGTCGGATATAGAAGATTCTTTATTTGAATGCGTAAAAATACCAACGGAGCGCATTATTTTTTCCGTCCATGTATTAAATAGTTTTTGCGCAGGTTGAACAATGTTAGCGAAAAATTTTAATGGAAAAGCAGCAAATAAAGCATAGGGTTGCGCATACTTTATTGAGATGCTTTTAGGTACGATTTCACCAAAGAAAAGAAGCAACAAGGTGCTAATACCAATTGCGATTCCCACACCTATATTGCCAAACAGACTTATTGTGATTGAGGTGATTACAATAGAAATCGCAATATTGACCACTTCATTTCCGATATAAATAGTGATCAATAATTCGCGTGGTTTTTGCAAAAGCGAATGAACCAAGCGACCAGCTCGTCCTTTTTTACCCTCAATTTCTTTTTGCTGAAGGGGATTGAGTGAGAAAAACGCGACTTCACACGCCGAAAAAAAGGCGGAACAAAAAAACAAGAACAGGAGTAGTAGCGACCGTGGAAATAATGAGTCGTCCAAAGTTTTTAAGAAACCTCAAGCTTGGCTGGCACTTGCTTATCGAAATATATGAAATTCGATAGCGGCAATTTAGTGAAAACCGGTAACCTCTAATATCAAAAGTGGTTAAACCCGGTTGATTGGCGGAGAATTTCTCTTTTTCTGTTTTGTCTTAAAAGAGAAACTTTGTTTGCTGGTTTAGTGATCTCCCCAATATGGGTCACAAGTGCTTCGGCCTTTTCAAACTGCCTATATAATTTTTTAACACCATCGGATGGTAAAGTAAATAGTAATTCATAATCTTCTCCACCCTCTAAAATAAAGGGTAAGGGCTTTAACCTGTTCTCTCTGCAGAATTTCGAAAGCTCAAGCGATTTTGGTAATTTTTCCTCATAAATGATTGCTCCTGTTTTTGATTGTTTGCAGATATGATATAGATCCTGAACGAGACCATCACTTATGTCAATCATGGAGGTGATTTTGTGGTTGTACTGAACAAGCAACTGGCTTTCTTTTAATCTTGGAGTAGGGACGAGGTGTTTTTTAATAAGATATTTTTTAGATTTTTCTGAGCACTCCCAATTTTTATCAGATAATATTTTAAAGCCTAAACTCGAATCTCCTAAGGTTCCTGTGGCGAAAATCAGATCACCTTCTTTTGCCCCATTTCTGGTGAAAAGTTTTCCTCGTTTTGCCTCACCAATTATTGTGATGTTAATAAAAAAGCTTTTTGGGGAGGAAACTGTGTCTCCCCCGAAAAGTTCTATATCGTAAAGATCACAAGTTTTATGGATTCCATTATATAGTTTGTTAATAAATGAGGTTGAAACTTTTTTAGATATCCCTAATGTAATTAAAACTCTTGTCGGAGTTCCCCCCATTGCCGCGATATCGCTTATATTGACAGCGATTGCTTTTTGTCCTAGTTGCTCTGGTGAGATTGTGGAAAATTTGAAGTGTATATTTTCTACCAAAGCATCGGTTGAGACGAGTTGGTATTTTGAGGCAACTCCGGAATAAACCGCGCAATCATCTCCAAGAGGCAAAACGGTGTTGCCTAGTTGATGGTTGAAGTTTTTGGTTATGCGGGTTATTAAACCGAACTCACCAATATTTTTGAGATTTTTCATAACCGAACTTGGAAGAAATTTTTGGCTATATTAATTTCCCCATAGAAATTTTATGTTACCAGATGAATAAATAAAAGCCAGCCGTTTAGCTATTGAGGTTTGAGAAGATCACGCGTGAGGGAATCGATATCCAACTTTTTTTCTATTTTTATGGAAATTTGGCTGCCTTCCTCAAATCCAGCTTTTTGAACTTCGTGAACGTAGCATGTCATTTCGATATGCTCTCCGGTTTCGGGAACCCAAATGGTCAGCTCCCTGAATTGATCTGCTTTGTTAGGGGGAGTTGTGAGTTCTGTAATCTCTCCATCAAGAACAATCATTCTATAGTTTCCTTTCTATGTAATGCGGTTTCAAAACTATGCGGAACAACTTAATTGGTTACCCAGAAATTCATTGGGTGTATCTTGCGAATAGAATGCTGGGTCGATATTATATTTATTAAATATTTCAGGCCGATCTTCAAAGGGACTTTCCAAAAGTACTCGCAAACGCCTTATCTCGGAAAAATCTGACTCTTTTAGCGATTTATTCAAAGCCCGTTGTACAAGGTGGGTTCTTAAAATAAATTTTGGATTAACCGTATCCATTTTACTTTTACGGTCATCATTATTTATACCTTCGCGCTCGCAAAGTTTAATATACCTGTCTAGCCAAGAATGAAAACTTATGTCGAAATGTGATTTTTTTATTCTGTCCGGATAATCAGCAAGTTGACGGAAAAAATTAGAGTAGTCCAATTGGTAATTTTGCAATAACTTAAACATATCTTGTATCAGTTCGCTAAAATCTGAATCAAGTATTGCTAACCCTAGTTTGTGTCCCATTTCTTCCCTATAAAACCCATTGAAGAGAGGCTGGTATTTTTTAATTTCTTCTTCTAGTTGATTTGCTCCCGCTAAAGTTACTAATGTTTCTGCGAATTTATTCAAATTCCAAAATCCAATTTCAGCTTGTTTTTGGAAAGCGTATCGGCCATGAGTGTCTGATAAGTTTGGGGTGTACCGTGGATTAAAACTATCTATAAAACCATAAGGGCCATAATCAAATGTTGTGCCTGTGATCGTCATATTATCGGTATTCATAACGCCATGCACAAAACCCACCGCTTGCCATTTAGCGATAAGTTTTGCTGTAAGCGTCAAAACCCTTCGAAAGAAAATTCTATACCGTTCCGGTTCTTCCCAGATGTCATTGTGGAAATTTTGGATGGCAAAATCTGCAAGACGTTCAATATTTTTTGGTTGATTCTTATAATGAAAAAACTCAAAACTTCCAAAACGGATATGACAGTCAGCTATCCGCACTAAAATAGCTGCCAATTCAGGTTTTTGTCTATATATTAATTCCCTTATACCAATCACGGCCAAGGAGCGAGTGGTAGGTATTCCCAGCCCGTGCAGCGCTTCACTTCCCAGATGTTCGCGAATAGAAGATTGCAGGGTAGCTCGCCCATCAAATCCTCTTGCAAATCGGGTTGGTCCGGCTCCTTTAAGATGCACATCCCAACTTATATTTTCTTTGTTTAAAACTTCCCCTAGCAATAGACCTCTGCCATCTCCCAATCTGGGATTGTAAGATCCGAATTGGTGGCCGGAGTAAGTCATAGCCAGTGGGCGGGCGCCCTCAATAGGCCGGTTGCCACTGAGTTTTTCTAGGAAATCTGGACCCAGTTCGGATGGCAGGTCAATTAATTTACCTGCCAGCGGGGAGTAGTCAACCAAATAGGGATCGGTAACGGGATCGGGTAGCTTTTCCTGATAAAACTCCGGACCTAAATTTACAAAACGATTTTTAAAATTTAAGCTTTGGCAAAGTGGCAAAGTTTTTCACGGTTCAGTTAAAAAAATTAAACCTTGTATCAATCATGATGTAAACACGTTGGAAATAGATTCTTTTTTCTCAATTGTGGTTTTAGGCAGGTTTAGAGCAAGGAAAATAGTTTATTCACCAAAAGGAATTACTCATTGATGGTCTTGAACTAACCATATGTGATGTTTAGCATCTTTTGTAAGAAACCATACTGTGGTACCTACTTTGAAGAGTACCAGCCAATTTGCAGCCTCTCCCCTTTGGCAGGTTTTTTTCTGGTGTTTACCTTGGTAGTTTTCCTCTATGAAAGAGACTTCATCACATTTAGTGGAAGTCCAGTAGTAATGCGCCCTGCTATTATCAAAGACTGGGTTGATCCAAGCTCTTTTACCACTGGCATTAACAATTTTTTCAGGATAAAGAAGTGTCCGTAGTTCGGGCAAGGTAGGGAGCCTCCATTCCGAGCTACCTGCAAAACTCTCACTATTCGCAAAAGCCAAAGCATCCTTCAAACTCAGTCTTGTCTCAGTCCCTTTTTTAAACCATCTGAGCTTGTTAACTTTATCAATAATTGTATCATCGCCATTATCTACAAATTCAGGGGAGGGTAATGGTGGTAAAGCGACTTCGTTTACTTTTTTACATTCCTTTAACAACGGGGCAGAACCTGGACAGGCATTCAATATAGAGAAGTGATCCATTTTTTCCATCATGGTGCAAATATCACTTTTTTTACATTTGGCAAAAGAAGGAACCGTCTGGGTAATCAAAATCACTGTCGTTAAAAGGACGATTCTCATTTTAAAACTCCTTAAAATTATATTGAAGAACTTAATTTTGATCTTGTTTGTATATCAAAGGGGGTTGTTTCGAAGATACTATACTCTTATTCATTCAAAAATTAAAACATTTCATGTTCGTTTGGTTTTTTAAATTTTGCCAAAAGCTATTCTGTTAAGTTCTAAAAAAGCGTCTTTGCCTTTCATTTCAATAAATAAGTCTGTATTGACAATTTGGTTGCTGGTCGGGTCCATATTAATGTTAATCACAGCGGTTCCCTTATTCTGGAGGTGCAAGGCAATATAATCATTAGTGGGTACGGCCCCTGAA
>CAZMXD010000113.1:0-6518 GCA_964570185.1 uncultured Nitrospina sp.
ACTATAGGAATCTATGCGGGTGAAACGTCTTCCTCATTTTCAAGTATTTTAGAGGAAGGCTCTATTTCTGATTTTGCGAACTCTATCTGGGATTGCAAAGGAGTATCACCATCTTCCGGATCTTCCTTTAAATCCTCTAAGGTTGGCAGATCATTCAAATCTTTCAGACCAAAATATTCAAGAAATTTTTGGGTTGTGCGATACATAATAGGTCGACCTGGAACCTTTTTTCTTCCTGCTGGTGCTATTACTTTTTTTTCCAACAAAGTTTTAATAACCCCGCTTGAATCGACTCCTCGAATATCATCTACTTCTTGACGCGTTAGAGGCTGCTTATAGGCAATAATAGATAATGCATCCAAACCAGGTTGGGACAATCGTGAGGATCTATCCAGCTTTAGAAATTTGCGAATCCAGTCATTAAACTCATGTCGAGTGCATAACTGATAACCATCTGCGACTTCAAGGATCTGAAGGTTTCGAGATTGGTACTCACGCTTCAGTTCCTCAAGAGTCAGCTTCAAATCTTTTTTTTCTGCTGTGTTGAGAAAAATTTTTTCTAGTTCCCCGACATGAACAGGTTGATCCGCAGCTAACAAAATATTTTCAATAATGGATTTTAATTCATCCCGTTGCATACAATTCCCAAGATTGTTGAAAATAGCCAGTGCTTAATCTGATTCAAAATATTTACTCAGGGCTAAGCCCTGAGAATGATAATTTGATTGTAACTCAATTCCATAAACTCTATCTGGTCTTTCGACCACTCGTTCAAATTTCAATCGGCAAAAAGTTTGCCCGTGCTCAACCATGAATGGGACATCGTGAGGACGAACTTCCATTACAGCGCGGGTCCCTTGGCCCACCAAATCATCGCTTCCATTCCATCCAAAACCAGAATCAAAAAACCCAGCGTAATGGGTGCGCAACTCGCCGCTATTGGGCTCGTAGGCAACCATTTCTGCCAACCAGTCTGGCCAAATACAAATTTTCTCTTTGGACATCATAATATAGAAGCTTTCGGGTTCAAGGATTAATCTGTTTCTGGGAGGTCTATAAATAGGCTCCCAGAACTCGTCCGCTTTGTAGTGACGTATTTTAGATAGATCAATCACATTGGAATTATTCTTGGCCTTATAAGCTACAATAGAATCAGGCTGATCGCCAGTAACATCCACTCCGACATAAACTCCGCCTTCCACCTTCACCTGATCGAAAGGAATGGAAAAACCATTACGGTCAAAGAGAATAGGGTTACTCTTATATTTTATTTCTAGCCCCTGTTTACCCAGTGTATGCGAAGTAACATGAGCCAATCTTAATTGGTTCAATGATAAACCTGTTTTTACCCTCACCGGAAACGACCTTGGAATTATCTCCAGATAAAGGCTACCTCGATATCCTCGCGGAATCTCATCGAATCTATGTCCTCCATCCACAATCACGCGTGTAAACATATCCAGACGACCAGTTGAACTTTTCGGATTAGCCAAACCATAAAACGAGGACGATAAATTTAATTCTTCCATCAGCGGAATTAGATAAATCGCGTTTTTTTCTAAAATTCCACCAGTTGAAATATCAAATTCATAAAGCGTCAAATCTTTTAATCGGGTATCAACTGGTTCATTTTCAGGCAAAAAACTACATTGGATTCTATAAGCCCTTTGTCCCAACCTTAAATCTAAACTCACTGGTTGAATTTGCGCTGGCTCTACAGGAATCTTGGAGGTTATCATTCCTTCCTTCAAAGCCATTTCAATGAACTGGCAGGGAAGATATCCAGATTTACCCTTTAAAGAAAATGCAAGGTCCGAACTTTGTGTTTCTGTGGTGGAACTCATTTAATAATTTGGTCTATAGAGTTTCTGATGCGCCAAAACAATCTTTATCCTCAAGCGGTTTTTACTTAGATGAGAGAGGAAACATCCTATTGGCTAACAATAACCACTCTTCAAACAATACTGGCCAGTTGACAGGCCATTTGCGGCTATGATTTAATCTTATTACTCAATAAAATTCAACATGATTATTCCTTTATTCTCTAAAATTTGCACTTATTTTAAAGTCATTTAATTTCGGGCAGAGGGTATGATTCGAATAAATTGGGAGCAGCGGCGATGTTTAGCAAACGAGTTATTAACAATGATTATAGGGTTATAGTAAAAAATTATGGACTCAAGAAACCAAAAGACAAAATCAACAAATTTGTTAAAAAATTCCATTATCACGATTGCGGGACTGGTATTAGCTGGCGCAGGACTTTGGGCTCTGATGTTCTATTCTGCTCCTCCTAATAAGCTTGAATCCTATGCAAGTTATAAAGAATCGCAAAAAATTTTTGAGCCTAAAGCGGATAATCCCAAAACTAACAAATCCAAAAAGTTAGAATCACAGAAAATCTTACCACCTCCTGAACCCAATTTAGGCGATCTGATAAAAGCAACGACTTCAACTTCTTCTCGCCAATCAGCCTTACCAAGGGAAACACTGGAACATATTAAAAAAGGTATGGAGTTTACTGAAAAAGGAGAGTACAACGCCGGCAATATGGAATTTGAAAAAGCTGCCTTATTAAGTCCGGACTCCGCAGATCTCTATTCTATCTGGGGAGCTGCTTTGAGGATGGCAAAAAAGTTTAAAGGCGCAAACAAAAGATTTGCGCGTGCGCATGAACTATCACCCAACGATAGCGAAATAACTCTGAACTGGGCGATGTCACAATTAGAGGGTGATTTGCCCGAGGACGCCATCCGTCTCTTCAAAAAAACCATCAATATAGATCCAAAAAACCTAATGGCTTACAACCTTCTGGGCAAATCTTTTGGCCGGAAAAAGATGTACGATCAGGAAGTCGCTATCTATAAAAAAGTAATTCAAATCGAGCCTAAATTTGCATTGGCGCATTTTAATCTTGGTATTGTTCTTGGTATACAGAAAAAATTTGAATCCGCTGCACCGCATTTTTTAAAAGCTATTGAATTAGATAAACAATATGAGAAGCCTTTTGTCATCCAAATGCTGACAGCACTCGGTAAATATGATCCTGCCGCGGGAAAACCCATCAACCAACCCAAGTCGGCAAAGCAACCAGAGCCAGTCAAGGAAGTAGCTAAAGCTACGGAAATCAGTCCTAAAGTTAAAGAAAAAACAGAAGAAGGTTCAGGTGCCAACCACAAAATGGAAGGATCCAAAAAGGTCAAGGACACCACAAGTATTAAAGGAAAAATCCTCATCAACGGTAAAGCTCCTAGCCCAAGCACGTTGGTATTTTTAGAAACAAAAACTAAAATGCGCGCAAAAGGACAAAAAAAGGGTGAAGTCATAACTATTCGCCAAAGCGGATTAAATTTTCAACCTACTCATTCAATTATCCAGGTTGGTACAACTGTAAATTTTTCTAACCATGACAAAGAAGTTCATAATATTTATTCCAAATCAGTGGGCAACCAGTTCAATCTTGGTGCCATGGCATCTGGTTCTTTCAAGTCTATTGAGTTTAACACTCCAGGCCCAATCGTGTTGCGATGCAATATGCACAAAGACATGATCGGAACTCTGTTCGTGGTTCCAAACGGGTATTACACCAAACCAAATAAAAAGGGTGAATATGAGTTTAAGAATGTTAAAAGTGAAGGTTATATCATGCAGGTTTGGGCACCTATATTGAGCCCAGATGAGGTTTCAGCAAATATTCGTTCGGCAGACCTTACGGGAGTGGACCAGACTTTTAACTTTGACATTAAATCGGCTTCTGTCAAAGGTGAGATTCATGACATGACCGATCCTATCGATTACAACGCCATTGTCGATAACATTGAAAAAGAAATGTTTCAAGCTATTGAAGACTGGAAAAACGGTAAAAAATTCATCTCACGAAAACGTATGTTGATGGCTATCACCAAGCATTTTGACGGTGAAGGGTTAAAAAGTGCTATCGCAAAAAGCTTCAGTTCAAAACGAAGTATTATTTTAGAACGCAAACTGGATAAAATCCGTAAAGAAATTTCAGGCTACGGTAAACCCGAGAACCCTGTCACTGAAGCATCTTTAAAAAGCCAAGCTGAGTTCGCAGTTGCAGCACTACGCAACAATGTTAAAGAACTTGAAGCCCGCATCCAACCAACAAAAGTCGGCGAGAAATAACCTGAGCGCTTGGTGAGGCGCTAGCCATTACCTTAACTAATACTAGTTTCCCATCGAAAAACTTCGTCTCTATCCAAATACCTTGGCGGTGAATTTCCATAATTTTCTATGGAAAAAGAGAACTATTAGTAACCCTTGTTACATTCCCTGACTTTTTAGAATCATAATGTTATATTGATCTGATGAGCTTAAAAATATTTAATACCATGAGCGGAAAGAAGGAAAACTTCGTCCCCAAAAAAGAAAACCAAGTGGGAATGTATGTCTGCGGCGTTACTGTTTACGATTACTGCCATGTAGGACACGCCCGTGCCGCGATTGTCTTCGACACGATTTACCGCTATCTACAATACCTGGGCAACGATGTTATTTTCGTTCGCAATTTCACGGACATAGACGATAAGATCATCAACCGCGCCAAGGAAGAAGGCGTGGGTTGGCATGAAATTAACCAAAAATATATTAAAGCTTTTCATCAAGATATGGGGAAACTCAATATTGCCGCCCCTACTGAAGAACCAAAAGCTACCGACCACATTCCTGAAATGCTAAATATGATCCAATCTTTAGTCGATCAAGGCAAGGCTTATGAGTCAAAAGGAGATGTTTTTTATTCCATAAAATCCTTTAATGAATACGGTTGCCTCTCTGGTAAAAATATCGATGATCTGCAATCGGGAGCCCGAGTCGAAATAAATGAAGTAAAAAAAAACCCCCTGGATTTTGCGTTATGGAAAAAGAGTAAGCCTGAAGAACCTTCTTGGGCCAGCCCCTGGGGTGCTGGCCGGCCAGGCTGGCATATAGAGTGCTCGGCGATGAGCAAAAAATATCTCGGGGAAACCTTCGATATTCACGGAGGTGGCAAAGACCTGGTATTTCCCCATCATGAAAATGAAATCGCCCAATCTTTTGGCTGCACTGGCAAGCAACCAGTTCGCTATTGGGTTCATAACGGCTTTGTAAACATTGACAAGGAAAAAATGTCAAAATCGTTGGGCAACTTTTTTACCCTACGTGATGTTTATAAAAAGTATCACCCAGAAGTTCTGCGGCTGTTTTTAATTAGTAGTCAATATCGCAGCCCCATCGACTTTTCCGAAAAAAATCTGGAAGATGCCACCAAGGTACTTACGCGTTTTTATGAAGGCCTAGAGGCAATGAACGAAAAATTAAAAGACCTCGATCTAGCTTCTATTTCTAAACTTAAAAAAAAGATTAAAGAGCATGACTTAACTAAAAAATTTGAAGCTGCAATGAACGACGATTTTAACACCTCTGTTGTTATGGCTCATTTAAATGAAGGTCTGCGCCACTTGAACTCATCAAACAAAGATAATGATTTTATCATCACCGCACAAGCATGGGTCAACGCTGCCAAAATATTGGGACTGCTTTCACTAACCCCGAAACAATTTGATACCGAGTTATTCGATATTAAAAATCAAAGCTTGAATCTGGATGTTGAAAAAATTGAACAGTTGATTGCTAAGCGCAATACAGCACGCAGCAACAAAAACTGGCATGAGGCCGATCGCTGTCGCGATAAGCTTACTTCAATGGGTGTAGTTATTGAAGACACCTCAAGTGGAACTGAATGGAAAATTAAATAATCATTGCTAATATTTTTAAATACTGATTTATCAGGACTTTTACATTTAAAAGCATAATTACTTGTTGAGATGCCCTTTCCCCTAATTTACGCACGGGTTTTTCTCTTCAAATCACAACAAAAATGTTGTACCCCCATTGCGTAAAACCTTATTTTACCGTAAAATCCTCGTCCCCCTTGATTCTATTGATAATTCAGGATAAAGTGCAAGGATACCTTTGAATTAAAACAATTATTGTAATACATGGACCATCTAGACGAACTTGAAAATCAAAGCATTTTTATCCTCCGTGAGGCCTATAAAAATTTTACAAACCTAGCCATGCTGTGGTCGATTGGTAAGGATTCTACGATAATGCTCTGGCTTGCACGCAAAGCTTTTTTCGGACATTGCCCCATTCCCCTGGTTCATATAGACACCACCTATAAAATCCCAGCAATGATCGAATACCGCGATTTTTATGCAAAAGAGTGGGGATTAAACCTAGTAGTGGGAAAAAACCAGAAAGCTCTAGATGAAGGCATGAACCACGAAAAGGGGCGCATCATATGCTGTGAAGCTCTTAAAACACAGGGCCTACAATGTATTATGGAGGAACAAGGCTACACTGGACTCATTCTCGGCATCCGCCGCGACGAGGAAGGCACTCGTGCCAAAGAGCGCTATTTTTCGCCGCGGGATAAAAACTTTGAATGGAATTTCAAAGACCAACCACCAGAACTTTGGGACCAATATAAAACCACTTTCTCAGAAGACACCCAT
>CAZMXD010000114.1:0-6481 GCA_964570185.1 uncultured Nitrospina sp.
TAAGGAAAGGATTAACAGCCTGCTTTAATAATTTCTTCTGCTTTTTTTAATGCCTCATCGAGTTTGTCTGTGTGGGTACCTCCGGCTTGAGCCATGTCAGGTCGTCCTCCGCCACTACCGCCGACAATTGCCGCAATTTCCTTTATTATATCCCCGGCATGAAATTTTTTTGTTAGGTCTTTGGTAACACCAGCAGCCATAGCCACTTTCCCGTCCGCAACAGAGCCAGCTACAACAATACCCGATTTTAATTTATTTTTGGCGTTATCTATATAGGTTCGAAGGGTCTTGGCATCGGTGCCATCCAGATTTTTGATTAAAAATGAAACGTCACCTATTTTTTGTATGTCATCTTCTTTCGAGGAATCTTTGCCACTCACTATCTTTTCTTTTAATGAAAGGATTTCTTTTTCCAATTCTCGATTTTTTTCCAGCAGTTTTTTAACTTTTGAAAGCTCTTCGTTGGTAGGGGCTTTGAGAGCGGAACGGATTGCAGATAAAGATTCGTATTCGGAGTTCACTTTATTATAGGCCTCAGTCCCTGTTATCGCTTCGATGCGCCGGACACCGGATGCGATGCCGCCTTCTGAAACAATTCGGAACAATCCTATATCACCAGTGGCAGTAACATGAGTGCCTCCGCAAAGTTCTTTACTAAATCCCGGAACGGATACAACTCGAACTCGATCCCCATACTTTTCACCGAATAGGGCCATGGCCCCTTCCTTTAAAGCATCTTCAGTTTCCATCTCCTTGGTGGAAACCTGAATATTATCTCTGATTTTTTCGTTAACCAATGATTCTATTTTATGCCTTTCCTTTTCGGTCAGAGGGGAAAAGTGAGTATAGTCAAAACGTAAGCGGTCAGGTGCTACTAACGAACCCGCTTGCTTGATGTGTTCTCCCAAAACTTCTTTCAAGGCAGCATGAAGTAAATGAGTGGCGGAATGGTTTAGAGCCGTATTTTTGCGATTGGACTTGTCAATTCGTAATGTCAATGTATCGCCGGTTTTTATAGACCCGTTTAAAATTTTAGCTTTATGTACAATTAAACCTGGCAAAGGCTTTATTGTATTGAGTAACTCTAGTTTTACGTTATCATTGAAAGCAGTCCCCGAGTCGCCGACCTGTCCGCCGGATTCTCCGTAAAAGGGGGTCCTGTCTACCAGAAGTTCAATATCATCTCCTTGGCTCGCAGTTTCTATTTTTGTTTCTTCTTTAAGTATGGCCAAGATCGTCGCATTCCCTTCGTTGGATATATAGCCTTCAAACTCAGTGGGAGGTGAACTTTGCGAAAACTCTTTATAAAAAGGTGCTACTTCCTTTTCTCCAGAACCTTTCCATGAGGCCATAGCTTTTGTTTTTTGTTCCTGCATGGCTTTTTCGTAACCCGCCATATCCATTTTAAGCCCCGCATCCTTTGCCGTTTCTTCCACCAAATCGGTTGGAAAGCCATAAGTGTCATAAAGTTTAAATATTTCTTCGCCGGGAATAGAGGAAAGTTTTTCTTTGCGGACTTTTTGTAAAATTTCTTCCAAACGTTGTGTTCCAAAATTTAATGTGCTTCCAAAACTTTCTTCTTCGTTGAGAACGACTCTTTTAATAAAATCACTGTTGCTTGTTAAATCCGGATAGGCGTCCTTAAAGTCCTCGATGACTTTGCTGGTTATTTTATGAAAGAACGGGTTTTTTTGTCCGAGTAGCTTTCCATGCCTCAAGGCACGGCGCATGATTTTGCGAAGTACGTAACCACGACCTTCGTTCGAGGGAATAACTCCGTCACCAATTAGAAACGTGGATGCGCGTGCATGATCGGTCAACACACGAAGGGACACATTGACCGCATCATTTTTTCCATATTCACAGCCGGTTATTTTTGCGGATTCGTTAATGATAGACATCATCAGGTCAGTATCGTAGTTCGTGGTGCGGCCTTGCACCACGGCGGCTAGGCGCTCAAGTCCCATTCCTGTGTCTATACTGGGTTGTGGTAATGGGGTTAATTTGCCCGATGTGTCACGGTCAAATTGCATGAAGACAAGGTTCCAAATTTCCAGGTAACGGTCACAATCACAACCAACAGCACAACTGGATTTACCACAACCCATATTTTTACCTTGATCAATGAAGATTTCAGAGCAGGGACCGCATGGTCCCGTAGGACCCATTGCCCAGAAATTATCTTTTTCATCCATTCTATATACACGCTCTCGGGGCATCTTCATATCGTTAGCCCAGATATTGAAAGCTTCATCGTCATCTTGAAATACGGAAATATAAAGACGGTCTCGAGGCAGACCAATAACTTCGGTTAGAAACTCCCATCCGTATTGAATAGCTTCTTTTTTGAAATAATCACCAAATGAAAAATTTCCAAGCATTTCAAAAAACGTATGGTGTCGGGCGGTGCGACCTACCATCTCCAAATCATTATGCTTGCCACCGGCGCGGACACATTTTTGTACTGTTGCGGCACGGGTGTATTCTCTTTTTTCATCACCAAGAAAAACATCTTTAAATTGAACCATGCCCGCATTGGTAAATAGTAATGTTGGATCGTTTTTAGGAACCAGCGGATAACTAGTTACAACAGTATGTTGGCGGTCTTTAAAATACTGCAGAAATTTATTGCGAAGTTCTTGGCCAGTCATAAATATTTATTAAGAATGAATTAAACAATACCTGCCTTGAGTATGTCATGCAGGTGAATGACTCCTTCTATTTCATTTTCATTAGAAACGATCAAGGATGTTATGGAATGTTCTTCCATTACCTGGATTGCTTTTGCGGCAAGAGTTTCTTGGGTGATAGTTTTGGGTTTTTTTGCCATCATATTTGACGCGTTCAGCTTGGAGATATCTTTATTTTTTTCCATCAATCTTCTAAGGTCTCCATCCGTTACAATGCCTGTCAATTTTCCGTTTTGGTTTATAACTAAAGTAAAACCCAGTCTTTTTTGAGACATCTCGGCAATTACCTCTTGCGCTTCTGCATTTTCAAAAACTTTCGGTATGTCATCACCAACGTGCATAAGATCAGCAACAGTGGTCAGTAGCCGCCGGCCTAAGGTGCCGCCCGGGTGGTTCTGGGCAAAGTCTTCTTCTTTAATACCCCTCAGTTCCATAAAAGCTACAGCTAACGCGTCTCCTAATGCCAACGTTGCCGTGGTACTGGCTGTCGGTACTAAATCTATTGAGCAGGCTTCTTCTTGAACACCGACATTTAAAACATAATCGCTGCATTTCGCTAGGGTGGATTCTATTTTTCCTGTTACGGCTACCAAAGTACAGTTGATTCTTTTAAAGGAAGGAAGGAGTTTTAAAATCTCTTCTGTTTCACCGCTGTTGGAAATTGCAATCACAGTATCATTTTTAACTATCATACCTAAGTCACCATGGCTGGCTTCTGCTGCATGGATAAATAGTGTTGGCAAACCAAGGCTCGAAAAGGTAGAGGCTATTTTTTTTCCTATAATTCCGGATTTGCCCATACCGGTAATGACCAGATGTTGACATTTGTCAATGTGATGGACAATATTCGCAAAATCATCATTGATTCGCTCTACCAGTTCTGCCACGGCTTCACTTTCGATTTTTAAAGCTCTACGAGCTATATCTATGATTTTCTGATCCGAAGATGAGTTTTTAACGGCACGCATAGTTTAAAACTGCCAAGTTTAGGCCTTTTAATTCAATAAGTTTATGTGTTCAAAAACATATAATCATATCATAAATGATTAGACACGGTAAAGTTGCGACTTTATACTTGACTCCCAAAAACTTAAGCTGGCTTTTTATGAATAAAGCAAAATCTCTTTATATAATTGATGGTTCTTCCTATATTTTTCGGGCTTATTTTGGAATCAGGCAGTTTCTTTCCACATCCAAAGGTTTTCCAACCAACGCTCTATATGGTTTTATCAATATGCTTCAAAAGGTGGTTAAAGATGAACGACCGGATTTTTTATGCGTTGCATTTGATAGCAAAGAAAAAACCTTTAGGCATGATATTTATCCGGACTACAAGGCGAACCGGGACGCACCTCCCGAAGACCTCGCAAAACAATTTCCATATTTTGAACCGTTGGTAGAAGCTTACAATATTTCCAGCATTCGTGTTCCGGGGTTTGAAGCTGATGACATTATTGGCACACTTGCTCTAAAAGGTTCTAAGGCGGGTTACCGTATTGTGATCGTTAGTGGTGATAAGGATATGATGCAATTGGTAAGTCCCAAAGTAGAAATGCTTGACACCATGAAAAATAAAAGGTTTGGAGTCAAGGAAGTTGAGGAAAAGTTTGGTGTGCCACCTGAGAAGGTGATTGAGGTCATGGGGTTAATGGGTGATTCCAGTGATCACATTCCGGGAGTGAAAGGCGTAGGACCAAAAACAGCAACGGAACTTATTCAAAAATACGGATCAATCGAAGGTTTATACGAAAGTATTGATGAAATTGAAAAGAAGAAGCTCAAAGAAAAACTAGTGCAGGAAAAAGAAAAGGCATTATTGAGCCGCAGACTGGTAACCATTGATACGGAGATGGAACTCGATTGTTCTTTTGAGGATCTTCAAGTAAGGCCAGCTAAAAATGAAGATTTAAAAAAGCTCTTTTCTGAGTTTGAGTTTTCTTCCATGTTGTCTGGGCTAGATAATGCGTCAGATGAAAAAGAAAAAAATTCTGAGCCTATTCATAAAGACTATGAAACGGTATTAACAAAAACAGCTTTCGACAAATGGGTTAAAAAACTCAAGCAAAATAAGATCTTCGCTTTGGATTTAGAAACTACCAGCTTGCAACCGGTAAAAGCAAGAGCGGTAGGGATTTCTTTCTCGTGTAGGGCAGGAGAGGCTTGTTACATACCTCTTGCTCATAACTATCTGGGGGTTCCTGAACAACTAGATATAGTATGGGTGTTCGGAAAACTAAAACCTCTTTTGGAAGACTCTAAAATTAAAAAAGTTGGTCAGAATATAAAGTACGATTACATCGTTTTAAAAAATGAAGGGATTCACCTTAAGGGGATTGTCTTTGACACGATGCTTGCCTCCTATTTGTTGAATCCTTCCAGCCGAGGTCACAATATGGATGCGTTGGCTCTGGAACATTTGGGGCACACCACCATTAAGTACAAAGATCTGGTGGGCACCGCCTCCAAGGAAATTGGTTTTGATGAGGTGGAAGTTGAAAGAGCGACCGATTATGCTGCAGAAGATGCCGATATAACCTGGCGTCTTTATGAAAAGCTTTCAGCTTCTTTAAAAGGTGAGGATTTTAAAATTTTTGAAAAGCTTGAACTGCCTCTTTTAGAAGTTCTTGGAGATATGGAATTGCAGGGAATGGCTTTAGATAAACGGCATCTGCAAAAACTATCTCAAAGAATTCATGATCAATTGCAAGAGAGAGAAAAGGAGATTTATGAATTGGCTGGGGAACAATTTAATATTAACTCCCCTAAGCAACTTTCAGTAATTTTATTTGAAAAGCTGGGTTTGCCGGTTATAAAAAAAACCAAAAGTGGATACTCCACGGATGTCTCGGTGCTTGAAGAACTCTCTGCAGAGCATGACCTTCCAGAAGTCATTTTAATTTTTAGGCAGTTGGTAAAACTTAAATCGACTTATGTGGATGCGTTGCAAGAAGAAATATTTAGCAAGACAAAACGTGTTCATACTTCTTTCAATCAGTCAGTTGCTGCTACAGGTCGACTGAGTAGTAGCAACCCAAATTTACAGAATATTCCCATAAGAACAGAATTAGGGCGTGAAATTAGAAAATCTTTTATTGCGGAAAAGAGGAATATGCTTTTATCTGCGGATTATTCTCAAGTAGAATTAAGAGTGCTGGCTCATTTGTCAGAGGATGAATCGCTGATAGATGCGTTTTTAAATGGAGAAGACATTCATACACGGACTGCGGTGGAAATATTTGGGACCACGGCTGAGCGTCTTGATGCTGAATCGCGACGCATGGCTAAAGCTGTGAACTTTGGAATTGTTTATGGATTGAGTGCTTTTGGGTTGTCCCGCCAATTGAAAATTTTTCCGAAAGAGGCAAAAAAGTTTATCGATCAGTACTTCCAATTATATGGGAATGTAAAAAAATACATGGAAGAGACCATTGAAGCTGCCCGGGAAAAAGGTTATACCTTGACTTTGATGAACCGAAAACGTTATTTGCCCGATCTTAATAGTAAAAACAGACAGGCGCGAGAAGCGGCCGAGAGGGTAGCCATCAATTCTCCCGTGCAGGGTAGTGCGGCTGATCTGATCAAGCTTGCCATGATTAATCTGGATAGAAAAATCAAACAAAAAAAAATGAAATCAAAAATGATTTTACAGGTCCACGATGAGCTAGTGTTCGAATGTCCTCCCCGCGAAGAAGAAGAAATGCGTGCCCTGGTTAAAAAAGAAATGGAGCAGGTTATACCCCTCAAAGTTCCTCTTGTTGTCGATATGGGATGGGGTGAAAACTGGAATGATG
>CAZMXD010000115.1:0-6322 GCA_964570185.1 uncultured Nitrospina sp.
CGCGAAATCTAAAAGAATCAGGAATGGGATGGGTTGCTGTCGCCGAAGAAAATATTGGAGAAGGTTCCAGTCGAGAACATGCAGCTATGGAACCTCGTCATATGGGATGTTTAGCCTTTGTTGCCAACTCATATGCACGTATTTTCGAAGCTAATTTGAAAAAGCAAGGAGTCTTGCCATTTACCTTTTCAAATAAAGCTGATTACGACAAAATCCAGGCTAAGGATAAAATTACCTTTACCGATCTGGATAAAATAGCACCCGGCAAAGCAGTAACCATGACTGTCACCCATGAAGACGGATCCAGCGAAGATTTACAAGTTAATCACACGCTGAATGAAGACCAAGTCAAATGGTTTAATGCTGGTTCTGCATTAAATTATATGGGAACTCAAAAGTAACGATTATTGATAGAAAAAAACCGGACAGGTGTCAACCAATCCGTCCGGTTTTTTTATATTAAAATGATTATAAGCGTAATAAGCCGTTATTTTTGGGGATCATCCAAACGGCTATATGGCTCAAGCTTTAAGGTTTTACTTTTATCGAATTTTCCAGAACGAATAATTTTAATTAATTCTCCTGAGTTAGGTTGGCTAGATTCTTTCCTTCCATTTAAAACAATTAATTCAAGATCCTTTCTTTTATTTCCAAGTTCTTTTTTAGCAATACTTTGAAAGGTGTCACCTTCTTTTACTTGATAAAGATCAATGTATTGAGGTTTATACCTTTTTGTATCATTAGGAGATTTTTTCCCTTCATAAACCAAACCAAGAATCTGATTTAAATATCTACTTCGGAATAATTTTTCTTTTGAATAATCAGCCCTGATCCGACTTGCAAGTAATCCCGCCTTTATAATTCTATCTTTTGTTTCTGGATGAGAGGCTTGAAATGAATGATAAGACTGGCCGGACATTATCTCCTTACGCCGCAGGCTTTTTAGGAATTTTGCCATACCATGAGGATTATAGCCCGCCTCTGAGATACTCAAAATACCATGTTCATCGGACTCAATCTCTGCTTCACGGCCGTAACCAAGGTTAATTTGTTGAAAGAGGGCCGAGCTAACAGTGAGCCAGCCTCCAGCATTTTCTGGGTTGGCTATTGCACTTCCAATCGCAAAAATTTGTGCGCCAATATTTCGCACCATTTGTTTTGCTCCATGATGAAAAATAATATGCCCTATCTCATGTCCTATTACACCTGCCAATTCAGCCTCACCATTAACCAAAGCAAGCAAGCCCCTTGTAACATAAACATAACCTCCTGGAAGCGCAAAAGCGTTGATCTGCGGGCTATCCATAACACGAAAATAGTATTTTGGAAAAACTTTATCAGAAAGTTGCGAAACTAATTTTTGACCAATCTTATCAACATAAAGTTGAAGGGATTTATTCTGGTAAATACCAAATTGATTTATGATGGCGCGATCAGCCTCTTTACCCATAGCCATTTCTGTTTCCATGGTGACGAAAGGAATACTTTGAACGGCTAAAGGGATGGCTGTAAAAAATACAGCTAACAGTAAAAAGGCAGGTTTGAATGGATTCGGCATATTTTGACTCCGCCGTTCAAACGTTAAGTGGAAAGTTGCTTAATTCGTCTGTCAATTTTCTCTAATTCAGTAGTCCCGGAAAATTTAATTTGCATTTCCCTCAGAATTAGTAAGGCATTTGAGCTGTCGTTATTATTTATATGACACCTCGCCAAACTCCAGTAAACCTGAAACAAAGGAAAGCTAGTGTCAGCGTCAATCACCAATTTATACAAATCAATGGCAGTTCTAAACTCGCTTTTAGCTTCATGGGTATAAGCCAAACCGATATTTGCCATTTGATGATTTAACCCTTGAGAATCATTTATAATCTCCAGAAAGGTTGATTGCGCCTTATCAAAGTCTTTATTCTTAAAGTATACGTCTGCAATTAATAATGAAGCGCGATTTCGATGGCTTCTAAACTTAATTTGATCCCGGATTTCAATTAACTTATCTACTCCTACTCCTTCGGTTTTGGCGATTTCTACCATATTAAAATACAAAGCCTCATATTTCATGATCTGGGATGTTTGATAGTTCTTGTAACCCAAAAATGAAACCCCTCCAATCAAAACTGTAACAATAGTTATAATAACTTTAGATCTATTTTTCGTAAAAAAAAGTATGGCCTTTTCCGAAGAAGATAAAAATTGATCGGGCTCCTTTAGGAGTTCTTTTCGAGTTATTTTAATTTTTTTTGCCATGAGATAAACCCATTGAAGATAGGAAAATAAGACAACCAACGTAATTAAACCATTCAATTATAAAGATTATTTAAAGACAAACCAAATTTAATTTGATGAAATACGATATAATGAAGTCTTTTAAATTTCCTGAACTTTAGAATTATGATCAAGAAAAATGTAGCGGTAATAGGAGCTGGCAGTTGGGGAACCGCTTTGGCTCTTCACCTTTCTAATAAATTCAAAAAGGTTTCGTTATGGGTTTATGAAAATGATTTGTGCGAGATTATCCAAAAAGAAAGAGAAAACAAGTGGTTTTTATCTGGGTTTTCAATTCCTCACAATATTGAACCAGATAATTCACTTGAGTCAGTTGTCAAAAATAAATCTATGATTTTAATAGCAGTCCCAACACCTAACCTAAGAAGTATAATTAATAAATTAAAACCTTATATAACGTCAGACACTTTATTAATAAATGCAAGTAAGGGCATCGAAAATAATTCTTTAATCCCATGCCACAGAGTTATTGAAGATACCTTGAAAATAGATCTTAAACTAGCGACTATATCTGGACCTACTTTTGCCAAAGAAGTTGCAGCTCAAGTTCCTTCTGCTATATTGGCCGCATCCAAATCCCCGGAGATAACACAAAAAGTCCAACAAATATTTTCCTCACCAAATCTAAAGGTTTTTACCAGCGAAGATATTATGGGCGTAGAAATAGGTGGTGCATTAAAAAATGTAATTGCGATTGCAACTGGAATTTGTGATGGTTTAGGTTTGGGATTTAATACAAGGGCAGCATTAATCACAAGAGGATTGGTAGAAATAGCTCGAATAGGAACGGAGCTGGGTGCAAAGCCAGAAACTTTTAAAGGGCTTTCTGGATTAGGAGATTTAGTTCTTACTTGCACGGGTGATCTTAGCAGAAACAGGCAATTAGGAATTCAATTAGGACAGGGAAAATCTCTTGAAAATATAATAAAAAATATGAGAACGGTCGCCGAAGGTATTTCAACTGTCAAATCCGCCAACAAACTTATCCATAAATTTAATATACAAGCATCGATTATGGAAGAAACATTTAAAGTTTTGCATAAAAATAAATCCCCAAAAAAAGCTCTTGGTGATTTGATGAAAGTTGAGATCTCAAATGAGTTTTCAGGAATTAAAGGCTTAGCATGAATCAAAATGATTTAAAAAACATTCTAAAAAATTTGCACAAAAATAAATTGTCTCCAGAAGAGGCACTTAAGCAATTACAATACTTTTCTTATGAAAACATCGATTTTGCAAAAATTGATCATCATAGAGAGTTACGAAGTGGCTTACCAGAAGTGATATACAGCAAGGGAAAATCTGTTGCCCAAATAAAAAAAATAATTTCAAGTCTTTCAAAAGCAGGGAGTGATATTTTAGCAACTAAGTTATCCACTGAAGCATACAAACCCCTTAAACCTTTCCTTCCCAGAAAGGCCATATATAACAAGCAGGGGCAAACTCTTGTAATAAGAAATAAAAAAATAATTGCTAAAAAGGGACTGATAACTATTATTACTGCTGGCACCTCCGATATTCCAATTGCCGAAGAAGCCGCAGCTACCGCCGATCTATTGGGTAGTAAGATTGAAACAATCTTTGATGTTGGTGTGGCAGGGCTCCATCGGCTTTTAGATAATATAAAAATGATAAATAAAGCTCGTGTCATCATTGTTGTGGCCGGGATGGAGGGGGCACTGGCAAGCGTCGTGGGCGGACTCGTGTCTCAGCCTATAATTGCTGTTCCTACCAGTGTGGGTTATGGTACCTCTTTTGGCGGAATTTCCGCTTTATTGACCATGCTAAATAGTTGTGCGACAGGAATTGCCGTGGTTAATATTGACAATGGGTTTGGTGCGGGGTGCATGGCCCATAGAATTAATATCTTGGGGAAGGAGACTACAACGAATGAATAAGGCGATTGATTCCCTCTTCTTGGGACACAAGTGGCCGATAATCAAAATCCTTTTTGGCTCTGGATATATCAAAGTAATGGGATGTTGCTAATTGGGAAGCTAAAAAACGAGTCATAGGCGGTTCACTTTTCAGCCTTAAAAATCTATACATCTCTTCCAGAAACGCACCCAGCCTCATTGCATTACTATAAGATATTTTTCGTTTAACATTAGATAACCCTAAACGATGCAACAAGGAATTAATCCACTTCCAAAGGACAACGGGATCATCATCACTTACAAAGTAGGCTTTTCCGGCTACATTTGTATTTGGGGCTAAAGCTGCCTTCAAATGAGCAGAGACAGCATTATCGATGTAGATCATATCTACTTGGTTTCTTCCTTCCCCAACCATTATCAGCCGATTACTATTGGCTTTTTGTAGGATGCGCGGTACCAAATGTGGATCGCCTGGTCCCCAAATTAAATGAGGTCGAATTGCTGTGGTACAGAGGGTTGGATCATTTGCCTGTAACACCATTTTTTCTGCCAGAGCTTTTGTACTAGGGTACTCACATAGATATGTGTCTGGATAGGGGACCGATTCATTTACACCTTCAAGGCTAGAATCACCAAAGACTACACTTGGAGAACTAGTAAATACTAATTTAGGAATTAAGTTATCTCGACAAGCTTTTATTATATTTTCTGTACCGTGCACATTGACGCTAAAAAACTCATGTTTAGGCCCCCAAATTCCAGGTAAGGCCGCTGTATGAAAAACAACATCAACATTTTTTGAACAACATTTTACAAATTCATAATCTCTAATATCCCCTTGCAAAACTTTAGCAGAAGGGGGTAAGTGAGGATATTTTCTCCTCCCAATGACAGTAACATTGTTTCCTTTTTGGATAAGTGCTTTGGTGATACCACTTCCCAAAAAACCACCCCCACCTGTTACTAATGCATGCATAAATTTTTATTCTGGAATCAAAGGATTCATCATTAACCATATCTATTATAAGTTTTATCCCAAAGTTGAACTAGAAATTGCATCAAGATTTAACAAATTAGCCTTAGAATTTGGAAATACTTTATATCTATGGTAACCCGCACAAGCAATCATAGCAGCATTATCAGTACAATACACTGGATCAGGAAAATAGGCTTCATAGCCTACATTACTACAAGCTGATTCAACGGCTTTTCTTAATGCACCATTAGCTGCGACACCACCTGTTACCACAACACGTGTTAACTTTTCCTTTTCGCAGGCCTTAATTATTTTATTTGAAAGTACCTCCACAACGGATTCTTGAAATCCAGCCGCAATATCATTATCAGACAGATTAGTATTTTTGCCTTCCTTCCTATTTTGAATAAAAGTTTTAACAGAAGTTTTCAATCCGCTAAAACTAAAATCAAGAGAGTCATTACCCAAATAAGCCCTTGGGAATTTATGCGCTTTGGAATCTCCATTTTTGGCTATCTTTTCAATTTTTGGTCCCCCAGGATATTTATAACCCAGCATTTTTGCCACTTTATCAAATGATTCCCCTGCAGCGTCATCACGGGTACGGCCTAGAATTTTGTATTTACCGAAATTATCTACGCGATATAAATCGGTATGCCCTCCAGAAACTACTAGGGAAATAAAAGGAAATTTAACTTTTTTTTGGAGAAAAATAGCGAGAAGGTGACCCTCGAGATGATTCACACCAATCAAAGGAATACCAAGTCCATAGGATATTCCCTTTGCGGCATTCACACCAACTAATAAAGAGCCAATTAAACCCGGACCTGTAGTAACGGCTATTAGATCTATGTCTTTTAATTCTTTTTCAGCCGATCGCAAACTTTGCCCAACTACTCTATGAAACTGATCAATGTGCGATCGTCCGGCAAGTTCTGGAACAATTCCTCCAAATTTGGAGTGAATATTTGTTTGATCATTTATAATATTTGATAAAAGTGTATTTCCATCTTGTAAAACTGCTGCGGCAGTATCATCACATGAGGTCTCTAATCCAAGAACAAGCATAGTATTTTATTTCATGCTTATTCTGCTATTCGAATTAGGCGCATTAATTTTGAGATTTTTAAACATCCTTTTCATAACCTCCCAGCCAGATAATAAGGAAACAGCTTGTGCGAGCTGA
>CAZMXD010000116.1:0-6305 GCA_964570185.1 uncultured Nitrospina sp.
GCCAAAGATGAAGATAATATGTGCTGCCGAGCTGTTCGCACAGCCGGCCCAGCAGTAAAAAGAAGTGGTCGACTATCCAATACTGGAAGAACGCGAAGAGAATAAAGAAACCTCCCAAAAATTTTACCTATGGCTCATCACCGGGCGACTCGTGCTGAAATAAATCTGAAGGCCTTCAAACATAACCTTCAAAATCTAAAAGCAATCCTTGGTTCAAGCACTGGGATCATGGCTGTTATCAAAGCCGATGCGTATGGACATGGCGCTATACCATGCGCAAAAGCGGCATTAGAATGTGGGATTCAATATTTGGGCGCAGGTGTTATAGAAGAGGGAATCGAACTTAGAAAAAACGGTATAATAGATCCCATCCTTATTCTTGGAAGTATTTTTTTAGACGAATCCGCAGATCTAGTACATCATAATCTAACTACCATTCTTTGCAATCAATCCCTCGCCGAAGAACTTTCAAAAGAAGCAAAAAAACAAAATAAAATTGCTAAGGTTCACATAAAGGTAAACACGGGAATGAATAGATTGGGAGTCCAACCGGAAAATTTATTGGAGCTGGTTGAAAAAATCCAAATTTTACCAAACTTAAAGTTGGAAGGCTTGTCCACACATTTTTCATCAGCAGATGATGAAGACATATCCATCACAAAAGGTCAAATAGAATTATTCCAAACAGCTCTTATTGGATTGCAGAAAATGGGTATCAACCCACCTATCATCCACTTGGCTAATTCTTCGGCTCTTTTCCGCTTTCCTGAAACTCGAGCGAATATAGTAAGGCCAGGCCTTATACTTTATGGCGCTCTACCTTCCCCTTTTATACGGCCGATTGTAAATGAAGTTTGTAAAAAAGATAATCTTCATAACTTTCAACCTGTAATGCAATGGAAAAGTAAAATTATTCAACTAAAAACGATACCAAAGGGGCAACCGCTTAGTTATTCCAGAAAATATTTCACAGAAAAGGAAAGCCTAATTGCAACTATCCCTCTAGGATATGCGGATGGTTTAAATCGAAACCTTTCAAATAATATGGAGGTTTTGATAAAAGGCAGGAGAGTACCTCAGGTTGGTAACATTTGCATGGATATGACTCTAATTGATGTGAGTGGAGTTCCTGATGTAAAGCTAAGAGAAGAAGTAGTGATTTTCGGAAAACAAGGAGAGGAAGAAATTCCCGTGGAAGAACTAGCGGAAAGGAGCAACACAATTCCTTATGAATTATTATGCAATGTTAGTAAGCGGGTACCTAGAATTTATCAAAGTTAATTCTATTTTATTTCAATACGTTTATATTTGATATTTTTGAAACCTGATTTTTACGGCACCAGTGGCGGATTCCATCTATAACCTTTATAGTTACTGTGGGATCAATATAATTTGCGGTACCGATTTGAACCGCTTTCGCTCCAGCCATTAAAAACTCTAGGGCATCATCGCATGTTGATATTCCACCTATTCCAAAAACAGGAATTTGCACAGTCCGCGCGGTTTCATAAACCAGATTTAAAGCAACTGGTTTAATAGCTGGTCCAGAAAGACCCCCTGTTCTGTTTGCCAGATATGGTTTTCCTGATTTAACATCTATTTTCATACCCAAAAATGTATTGCAAACCGAAAGCGCGTCAGCCCCGGCATCTTCCGCTGTCTTTGCGAGCTGACTTATATCAGTTACATTTGGGGACAATTTTACTATCAAAAATTTCTTTGAAACCTCGCGAACCGCTTCTACCACTTGCTTTAATACGACAGGGTTAGAACTAAATTGCAACCCTCCTTCATCTACATTAGGACAAGAAACATTCATTTCCAAAGCATCTATTCTATCCTCTTTTGATAAAGCTGCAGCCATTTGCGCATATTCCGAAACCGTATTCCCAAAAAAATTTACTATTATTTTCGTTTTATAGTTTTTTAACAAAGGGAGTTTGGTGGATACAAATTCTTCGAGCCCTATATTTTCCAATCCAATAGAATTTAGCATCCCAGATGCTGTTTCAGTAACTCTTGGGACAGGGTTTCCCGCTTTCGGCTTTATGGAAATACCTTTAGTTGAAAATCCCCCTAATTCGTTCAAATCTAAAAATTCGGTGTATTCCAACCCATAACCAAAAGTACCTGAAGCGGCAATCACTGGATTATCTAGAACCAATTTTCCGAGATTTACGGTTAAATCAATATCCGCCATATCTTATTGACATTTAAGGGGTTATCATTTATATTAAGCAAGACCAGTTAGAGATAACTCCAATCTTATAATGATAATACCTGAACAGCTTTTAAAAAACGAATTTTAAACTAAATAATCCGAGGTGAACCCACGATGATGGATAACCAAGCCCAATTAACCGTTCCAGACCTCGAGGTCCACGATACTAATAAATATAAAAAGCATATTAATGATCTTATTGAAAATGCTGAAATAGAAGCGGAGATAGCGGCCGAAAAAAAAATACGGTCAAAAAACTCCCGGATTTTTTTGATATCTATTTTTGGTTTTGGTCTGCTCAGTCTTGTTCATTTCCAGTTAAATAATAAAAACCCTGAAGAAGCACCCTTTAAGGAACATTCACCCATTAAACCAGGCGAAGTAAAACTGGCTAGACAAGCTCCTATCATAAAGGATGTTAGTTCTAATATATTATTCCCCGCAATAAAAGTGCCTAAAAGCCTTGTTGATCCCCCGCAAATGATACCAGAAAAAAAACCAAATACTTTAGTAAAACAAAAATTTACTTCAGAGTCGCAGAGTAAAAAGAAAATAGGTATTGAGAACATAAAAGTAAAAGAAAAAACCACCCCAACCCAACCTATCAAAACCACTAATACGTTCTTCGTACAAATGGGAGCTTTTTCATTAAAGGAAAACGCCAATACTCTGGTTAAAAAGCTTAAAGCAAAAGGTTTTACTCCGCTTATACATGTTATACCCAATGGGCAAAAAAAAACATATCTTGTGCAGCTTGGTGTTTTCCCGAATAAAGACAAAGCAAAGCTGATCCAGGAAAAATTAGCTCGGATAGGTTATCCCAAAACAATAATTAAATAATTTCTTTTCCAATTTATACAATTCTTCTGATGTTATGATGCCCGCCTGTTTATTTTTTTTTCTAGAGAACCATAAACTTTGCTGGATTTACTAAAAATTTTTGCGGGATTAGCCCTACTTTATTATGGGGGAGACTTCCTTATAACGGGTAGTGCACGTCTCGCCCGCTTTCTTAAACTAAGCTCTTTTGTTATAGGTGCCACTGTTATCGCTTTTGGAACATCAGCACCAGAACTAGCAGTCGCCATCCTTGCAGCTTTAGATAAATCTCCCGAATTAGCTATGGGCAACGTGATAGGTAGTAATATTGCAAACATCGGTTTAGTTCTAGGGCTAACTGCGCTTATCGCACCCATAGTTATAACCCCTATAAGAATAAAACGTGAATATCCACCCCTTTTTATAACAACTCTTATAATAATAATCTTGGCATGGGATTTAAAAATTCATCGCCCGGAAGGAGTTGTAATGTTTTCACTTCTGATTATCTATGTATGGAGATCCTTGAATCATAAAGAAGGTTTTGCGGCAACCCAAGAAAATTTGGAGCTATTTACTTATAAGGATATCAACAATCAACTGCTATTAGTCTCAGGAGGTTTAATAGGTTTGGTGGTTGGGGCAAAGCTTCTCGTATCTGGCGGAGTTTCAATCGCAAGAATGATCGGGATGAGCGAATGGTTTATTGGAATTACAATTGTCGCTATTGGAACCAGTCTTCCAGAAATAGTCTCATCGATTATAGCGGCCAGACGCGGCCATGCTGAAATGGCTATTGGTAATATTTTTGGAAGCAATATATTTAATATTTTAATGGTACTCGGAATTACTTCAATAATACATCCTTTAAATATCCAGGAACCTATTCATCCAGACCTATTTACTTCAATTGGAATTACCAGTTTACTCCTCGTCTTAATACTGTTGGGAAAATATAACCTAAGAAAAATCAGCGGAATTGTTTTATTGCTAACCTATTGCCTATACATTATCCTAAAAGGTATAGGTTATATCTAAGAAAAATCAGGAGGATAACTCTTAACTTGTTTAATTTCCTGCGTTGCTTCTTTAAAAAAAACCATTTACAACCAAACTGAATGCTTCCTTGTTTTTGCGCCGACCTCTTCAACTTTTCCTGAAAATTATAAATTTTAAATAACGTACCAAATTATACCAACAACAACCAAGAAGGCGGTGACAATGCCAATATTATTATTTTGAATGCCATTCCCCTTCTGATCAGCGGTGTTTTTCAATATCTGTGATGATGTCTTTGTCTTGGATGGTAAAGGTCGTTCAAGAGCTTCCATCTCCTCTTTAATCGTTTTTGGAGGGACATCAATCATTCTACAACGCCCATCAAAATTTGAACCTTCATCCACTGTCAATCGATAGGTTGTAATATCACCAGTAAGTCGACTTTCATCAATTAAGGCAACCTTGTTTTCAGCGAAAAGGTTTCCTTGAATATTACCTTGATTTGTTACATTATAAGTCTTTATATTTCCTAAAACTTTTCCCGCCTTACCAACAACGAAATCGTTTGAGGAATAAATTTCGCCTTCGAAATACCCGTCAAAATGGACGTAACCTTTAATCCACAGCGTGCCATGAAAACGCACCCCTTTTTCAAAATAAGAATCCATACAAATTCTAAAAAAAATTAAGGGAAAAAATCTATGATTTACAGAATGTAATAAATATTATCAAATATTTTAATTAGTTACAAGCTGCACCATATAAAGGTTCCAAAATAATTCATTAATAAAGATTTCGTTCTTCTTGTTGAAATATTTTTATTTTACTGATAATTTACTTTCCTTTTGAATTAACCTACCAACTAAGGAAATTGAATGCGTAATAACCGATCTCTAAACGAATGCAGAAGAATTAAAATAACTAAGAATTACATCATGCACCCTGCGGGTTCAGTTCTCATTCAAATGGGCAATACCAAAGTTATTTGCGCAGCAACAGTTGAAGATAAAGTTCCAGCATTCTTAAGGGGAAAAGAAAGTGGTTGGGTAACCGCAGAATATTCGATGCTACCTGCTTCAACCAATCGACGCACACAACGCGAAGCCTCACGAGGCAAGTTATCTGGAAGAACTCAAGAGATTCAAAGACTGATCGGTAGGTCACTAAGAACAGTAATCGATTTGAATAAACTTGGCGAACGAACTATCTGGTTAGACTGTGATGTTATTCAGGCTGATGGAGGCACTCGCTGTGCTTCTATAACTGGTGCATTTATGGCAGCGGCCCTGGCTCTAAAAAAATTGAGAAAAGATAAATTAATTGAGGAACTGCCCATCAAAGATTACGTTGCCGCAATCAGTGTTGGAATTGTTAAAGGAAAAAAAATGCTCGACTTGGAATACTCTGAAGATTCAAACGCAGATGTAGACCTTAATATTGTTAAAACGGGATCGGGTGGTTATGTCGAAATTCAGGGGACCGCAGAGCAAGAGCCTTTCGATGACAAGCAAATGGATGCCATGCTTAAACTTGCCGACAAAGGCATCAAAGAACTTATCGCACTACAAAAAAAGACTGTAGGTGATCTCGCCATATAACTCAATATTCGTGTTTAATTATTTAATATATTTTAATTAATAGTTCTCATCCTCAGAATTAGATATAGAACAGATGCCAGTCCTCCTGATCCAAATGTCATCCACATCACCATAATCTGATAACGGACCGCAATTATTGGATCAACCCCTGATAGGATTTGACCTGTCATCATGCCTGGTAAGGCAACCAAACCAACGGCAAAAAGACTATTAATTTGTGGTATCAGTGATGCATCCAACGCAATTCTTCTTCCTTTTATATAATCTTTATCTTGCTTGAACTCAGATTCAAATCGTTCTGCAGCTAAGCTCACGGTGTTCATAGAATTAGCAAAGATCATCCCGGCAATGGGAATAACAAGGCTCGGCTCAAACCATGTTTGCATCTTTAATACCAATTGCGTTACCAGGCCGAGTAGAATTAGCCCCGGCAAACCTATTGAGATAAAAAATTTTAAATATATTTTTACACTTTTCTCTTCAATTGATCTAAGCGCTATCCAAGCCGAGACGGCTACCATTAAAATAATAACTAGAATTATAATTATTGGCTGCGATATCTCAAAAACATAAGTAAGCATATAACCAACCAGCAAGAGCTGAAGAACCATACGTATATTTGCGTATATCCCTACAGATCCTTTGATTCCCCAGCGGAAAATGATTAC
>CAZMXD010000117.1:0-6295 GCA_964570185.1 uncultured Nitrospina sp.
GATCCAGGTAAAAAGGCTTTGAGTCCTATATCTACAGTAAGACCACCTTTAGCTTTTGCAATTACGGTTCCCTGAATGATTTCATCAGCTTCATAAGTTTTAACCAGATCATCCCAAATTTTAATTTTATTAGCTTTTTCCTTCGAAAGGACAACATTGCCATCATTGTCTTCGACCTTTTCCAGAAAGACTTCTACTTCGTCGTCGATTTGCAGATTTTTTCCGCTTTCAGGAAATTCGGAAAGAGAAACTAGTCCCTCTGATTTAAACCCAACATCAACCGTGACGAGTCCTTTGGAAATTGCGATAACCTTTCCCATAATAATTTGAGAAGCCTTGAACCTGCCAAGACTTTCATTAAAATAGGTTTCCATTTCCTGATAACTTGCTTCTTCACTGGGAGTCAAATCTTCCAATTCGGCCTTATCATCCTCGTTCATTTTTTCTAAAAGCTCTTTGGGTATTTTCATGACCTGCTAATTCTCACTTTCTAAAGGGTGGTTTTAATAAGATTAAGTTTATTTTTTCCATGACCTGATGTATGACTTCCTCAATCGTAAACTTAGTAGTATCAACTCTAATAGCATCCTGCGCAGGGCGAAGTGGTGAAATGGACCGAGTCTTGTCCTCGTGGTCTCTCTTTTTTATTTCAACAATTATATTTTCCAAATCAACATCCATATTTTTCTCTTTTAATTCGAGATACCTCCTTTTGCCACGCTCTTTTGCATCCGCATCCAAAAAAAATTTTAAGTCTGCATTTGGAAAAACTTGGGTACCAATGTCACGACCATCCATCACCACGTTGCCTGAATGGCCGATTTCTTGCTGTTTGGCAACGAGGATCTCTCGAACCCTTTTTTGCGCTGCGACTTTGGCGGCACCCCGCCCCACAATCTCGTTTTTTAACAACCCAGTGGCATTTTCTCCATTGACTTTGACTTGCTGCCCCGACGGGTCGGCTAAAAATTCAATTTTCAATTGTGCGACCCATTGACCGACAGCATTTTCATCGTCCAGATTAATGCCTTTTTTCCCAGCCGACCAAGCAACTGCTCTGTACATTGCACCAGTATCGATATAACGATAGTTGAGATTCTTGGCTATAAATTTTGCAATAGTGCTTTTACCGCTGCCTGCCGGTCCGTCAATGGCGATGATCATGGAGTTAAACTACTTTCATCCGGTATTTATTGGCAGCGGAAAATGCCTCCTCCAAAGCCTGTCCGTCATTTTTTTCAATCAAACTGCTTAGTTCACTTAACGTTTTTTGGAAACGATCAATCAGGTCCAGCGAATGCTTTTGATTCGAAAGACAGATATCTCGCCACATCACCGGATCACCAGATGCTATACGCGTGATGTCTTTCAATCCTGCGCCAGAATAGGCAGTAACCTCATGATCCTGATTTGTCCGTAAGGCTCCTAATGTATTCATAAGAGCATAAGCAATGATATGAGGCAGATGACTCACAGCACCAAATACAAAATCGTGTTCGTCTGCATCGAGTGTAAGCGTGTCCATTCCCACCGATTCCCATAGCGCACCCACTTTTTCCAAAGCATGCGTATTCGTTTGTGAAGTTGGCGTTAAAATACATTTTGCATCTAAATATAAATCTTCCCGAGAAGCCCTCAATCCAGATTTTTCTCCCCCTGCAATGGGGTGCGACCCGACAAAGAAAATTCCTTCTGTCATTAGTTTATCCGCCTCATGCACTAGTGACCCTTTTACGGAACCTACATCAGTGATTACCACACCAAACTTCAAATGTGGCAACATAGTCTCGATCAATGGAACAATTGTAGAAACTGGTGTACAGAGAACAACTAAATCGGAGTCTTTAACTGTTTTAGCAAGGTCCACGGAATAATCGTCAATGACACCCATTGATTTTGCTTTTTCCAAATTTGCTACATTACGGCCATGCCCTGAAATCTCATCAACTAAATTATATTTGCGACAAGCCTTAGCCAAAGAAGCGCCCAAAAGACCAACACCAATGACCGTCATTTTTTTAAATAGTTTCATGGCTGCTTCAATCCCTGTTCAGGATAGGAACCCAGAACCCGAAATAACAAAGTTCGTTTACCAAGAGTTTTCAAAACACGCTCTACGACTTTATCTTCAATGTGACCCAAGAAGTCGACATAGAACAAATATTCCCAAGGCCGGTTGCGCAAAGGTCGGGATTGAATTTTTGTCAGGCTAATATTATTTCTTGCAAACAGTTGGAGTGTTTTCAGTAATGACCCCGCTTCATCCGCAATGGAAAACATGATAGATGTTTTATTCTTTTTGGCTCTCTTGGCCTTATCTTTACTGACCACCAAAAAGCGCGTATGATTTTCCGCCCGATCTTGAATATTTTTAGCAATAATCTTTAATCCATGAACCTCCGCCGCTAATTGTCCTGCAATGGCAGCTGAATTTTTTTCTCGCTTTACAAGTTCTGCGGCATTGGCAGTGCTTGCAATAGGAATTTGTTCCGCATTCGGAAGATTACGGCTTAGCCAGTTGCGACTTTGAGCAAGCGGCTGCGGATGAGAATAAACCCTTTTAATCTTTTTATTATCCGTATTGCCAGTCAAAAGATACAAAGAAATTGCCAATTGAGCTTCATCACAAATAAATAGAGGAGAATCAACAAAACAATCCAAAGTTAGATTAATTACACCTTCAATAGAATTTTCTACAGGTACCACCCCATAATCCGAATTCCCAAGCTCAACCTCGGAGAAAACGCTTTCGATATTTGTGCAGGAGTTGAACTCGCAGGAATGGCCAAAATGTTTGATAGCCACTTGATGGCTGAATGTGGTCTCTGGGCCTAGAAAAGCAATTTTCAGTGGTTTTTCTAAAGCCAAAGTAGCAGAAAAAATTTCACGGAAAACGAAATTGATTGAGCTAGCAGGGAATGGACCATTACTCTGGTCTTTCAACCTTTCAAGGATAGCCCGCTCACGCTGGGGAACATGAAAATGATTCATCTTCCCTTGAAGGGCCTTTTCCTCGCCTATTTTTTGAGCCAGAAGGCCACGACGATTGATCAACTTTAAAAGCTGATCATCGATTTTATCAATCTGTTGGCGCAGATCGTCTAGCTTGGACAAAAGAAGTGTACCGCCTTTATTTGGATTTCCCGCAACCACTAAAGATGTATGGGATGGCTTGATCATTTCATAATTCCACCCTAAAATGCAAGAATATTTTTATTGAGATATCTGTTTTTAATGGTGTTTCCTGTTTTACAAACTATTTGGATTGTGAGGTAGCCTAAATGATTTTGCTGGAATTCAGTATGAGCCCTATGGATAAAGGGGAAAGTGTGAGCGCCCAAGTCAGCCGTTCGCTAAAAATTATCGATGAAAGCGGAGTGCCTTATCGGCTCAATCCAATGGGCACGGTATTGGAAGGCGAATTCGATGAAGTCATGGCAGTGGTTAAGAAATGCTATGAAACCATGCGCTCGGACTGCAAACGCATTACATGTGGAATCAAAATCGATTATCGCGAAGGGAAATCAGGAAGACTGGAATCTAAAATTGCTTCAATTGAAAATAAACTTGGGAAAGAAATTAATAAATAGTAAAGGCCTTGTTAAGGATAATTCATCAAATCTTTCATTATATAATTAACTACTGCCTGAATTTCTTGCTGAGACAGTCTTGATTTCCAAGGCATCATGGCAGTACCTTTTCTTCCTTCGGCAACAGATTTTATCATTCGTTTTTCTGTCAATTCCTTTTTAGATTTCTCTGAAGTAAAATTTTTTGGAGGGGGATTCAGCACATTCGCCGCAAAAGTTTTTCCGTCTCCCTTGTCTCCGTGGCAAGCTTTACAGTGTTTGAAAAAAATTTCCCGGCCAGTTTCCAAATTTATCTTTTCTCCAAATACCAGAGGGATGTATAAAAACAAAGGCCCGCCTATTAAAACAACACAATATATTAAAACACGCAATTTATTAAACCTCCTGAATTGCCCCTTTACGGAGGGAAGAAATACTTAAAATATTTCCAGAAGCTAAAAGGTAAAAATAACATTATCACTGAAAAGATATACAACCATTAGCTATAGGCCTTACCCTTCTAGGGAACGTCTTCAAGTTTTTCGACCATTAAAGTTTTTATCATATTTGCTTTAAACTGACTCACCAGCTTATTAAAAGTTACATGCTGATCTTTCAGAGAAACATAGAAAACGTCAATTCCTCTATTCCCTTGAGTAGCTATCTTCGCTCGATGAATTAGAATTCCGAAATCTGCAAATACCGAGGCAATTTTATAAAGCATCCCCATATGATCACGAGCTTCGACTCGAATAATGGTAAAAATAAATGCCGATTCTTTTTCTACCTGAACCCGCGGAACAATGGCTTTTCCAGCACCTTTTTCTTCTCCAGCAAAACGGGTACGTGAACGCATCATTTTTTGCAAATTCGTGTTCTTTGAGAATAGTTCCAAAAGATCGAGCTTAATCTCTTTCCATATTTCCATATTGCCTGCGGTAGCAATCTGATTCATTTCAACTTGAACCGAGACAATTACAAAACCATCTTTCTTAAGATAAATATGGGCTCCAAGTATATTTAAACTTTTTGCCGTCAAGGTACCCACTATTTTCTTAAACGATTCCTGGCCCGAGACACAATATAAAGTAATGTTGTGATAACAACCGGCTTCATTTAGTTCATGGTGTAAAATAAAAGGCTTATCCTTCAACGAACGACTCAACCTTATATGGAGCGCCACTTGTTCAGAATACTCGGTCATTAGATAATCTTCTGGCATCAGTTGAAGGTAGGATTCTATTTCAGCAATAGGCAACTCACGGTGCAGTGCCTTAAAAACACCGACCCTTGTTGCCTGGGGATGCTGATCCAAAGATTTAGGGTCTGTTATAAATTTTGAAGTTCGCTCATAAAGTTCAGATAACAAGAGTTTCTTCCATGCCGTCAAAGTACCTGGCGCAACAGCACGCAACTCCGCATAGCTAAAGAGATACAAGGCGGCAAGATGATCAAGATTGCGCACTGTTTTAGCAAAACTTTTGATTACAGAGGGTTGATGAATATCCTGATGTAAGGCAGTATCAACCATTTCGTAAATATTCTTTATTAGAAATTCCAAGAGTTCTTTTTCATCTTCTTCTAAATGCAGTCGCTTACTAATAAAATTAAAAAATTCTGATAGACCAGGCTCTCCATCCATATTGGAAAGTGTTCCCGCAGATTGTAAAAGTGCTGCGAATTTAAGAGTTTTTTTATGCGGATATTTTTGATACAAGGATACCAAGTCTTTAGGATTACTCAATGTAGTAGACTCCAATTCCTCCAAAAACCGTATAATACGTAAAGAATGCTCATCCGCTGTGTAATGGTGATAAAAGTCGTGATTGACTTTGCAATGAGCCAGTCCAAATTCTGGCAATATCTGCTCAAGAATTTCTGTTTGGTGCATCAATCTTAAAATCTTATAAGAGTCGACTTCCCCGAGAATTGAATAAAGGAATTTCCTGACATCCTCGCCTTGCATATTTTCCGCACAGACGAGTTTTTTTTGAAGTCTTAATTGCCGTCGCAACTGATAATCAGGAAGAATGCTGTACTTGCGGCAAAGCTCCAGAGCCTTTAACAAAAGAGAATTATTCTTTTTAAAATCATTCCTAGGGTCTCCTTCATATACCAGAGTTGAACCTGAAATCCCGAATCCATTTCCTATGGGTTTTTTAGTTAAATCGTTGAGTACACGCATTAAAGGTTTCTTAGACTGAAGACAATGTTCAAATAGGTTTTCTGAAAAATTATAAATATTAGTAGCGTGCAAATAATAATCCCGCATAAAATCTTCGACTGGCTGTCCATCAAAAGAGGCTAAATAACCCAAGTTGGCGGCCAAATCTTTTTGAATATCTCTTGATAAAACGTCTGTCTTTTTCCCTGTCAGGTAATGTAGTTCATTACGGACGCGCAAGGTAAAATCAACCGAGTTATATAAAGACTCAATTTCCTGAGGAGAAATTATCTGGGCACCCTCGATTTCTCTAAAAGAATGTACTCCGAATCGAACTGCCGCTGCCCACAGAGCAATATGATAATCGCGCAGCCCACCAGGCCCGTTTTTTATATCTGGCTCCGGATGACAAACAACTCCTTCTCCTTTTCCATAACGTGTATATTTTTCCTTTAATTTTGAATTCAAAAACTTTTTAACGCCTTTTTGAAGAACATTTTTGTTAATAGAGCTTGTAAAACGCTCATATTGATTCTGACTGCCAATAAGAAAACGGGTTTCG
>CAZMXD010000118.1:0-6244 GCA_964570185.1 uncultured Nitrospina sp.
CAAAGCCAAAGAATGGTAAATCTGATCATTATTCGGTTCCATTTCAGTAGCCTTCTTTAACAAATCAATAGCACCCTTTGTATTATCGTTTAAGTGATATAAACGAGCGGAGTAGCGCAAAATATCCATGGATTGCGGCTCAAGTTTTCTGAGTTTTTCAAATTCCTCAATAGCCTTATCTAGTCGCTTCTGGTTTTCATAAATCCGTGCCATGAGAACATGAGGGTCTTTGTGGTCATCAGCAGCTACTACCAATTGAAACTCGTCCAAGGCTCGCGAGAAAAGATTTTCTTCAAAATAGATGGCGGCAATTCTCATATGGACGTTTGGTTGCTTTACCAGTTCCTCGGGTATTCCTTTAAAAATCGCCATTTTGTTTTTATAAAAAGGGGTCGAGCTTTTGAGTTTTTCGATGCGTCCTTTTATGAAGGTATCGTCCGTCTTGAGTTTTAATAGAAGGTTGTATTCTTTCAAGGCTTCTTCATGTTTCCCCAAAAGCTCATAAACCCATGCAAGGTATTTTCGTGCTTGCAACAAATTAGGCTTCAAAATAATAGACATTTGAAACCTTTTTTCAGCTTCTTCTAACTCGCCTTTTTGTAAATAAGCTCGCCCTAAATAGAACTGGCCCAATGGATTATTGTGTTCCATTTTAACACCTTGTAAATACATCTCTCTCGCCTGGTCCCATTTACCTTGCTTCTCCAAAACTGTACCCTTTAAGAAAATTGCACGGGAATTTTTTGGATCAATCTGATTAACCTTTTCATAGTGATATATAGAGGCATCTTCTTTCCCTTGAGCAGCCAAAATATCTGCAAGGTCCATATGAATGTGTTTGTTTTTTGGGAAACGTTTTAGTCCTTCTTCTCCAGCTTTTACCGCCTCATTTAGTTGCCCAGTGCGCAATAAGAGACGAACCAATTTCTCAGCAAAACTAGTTGTTTCGGGATCGTATTTAACAACCTCCTTATAATGCAAAACCGCCTTTTCAAACTGGTAATTTTTCTCGGCTTCCAGTGAAATAAGAAAATGATAATAGGCCCGCGGGTCTTTACTTTCCAAAGTTTTGGATTCTTGTTGTTTTTGTTCGAATAATTGTGCGGCATAAGATAAGGAAAGGTCTATATCTTGAGCTTCGGGCTCAACTTGATTATTTAAGGTTGCGCAATTCGCAAGAAATATCAGGAAAAAATAGCAGGCAAAAAACCAACTGGTTTGTTGTCCGTTAAGTGGTCTAAAAGCTAGCAAAAATGATTTATCCGTAAACCTCTTCCTGATAATATTCTCTAAGATTTTCTTCATTTGTTATTTAAAAAAAGAGTTTTAAGCTGTTAGTTTAATTTTTTCAATCAGTTGTTTGCCGGCTCTGCTGTTTAACTCTTGTATAATTTTTTTTTTCAAACCCTCCAGAGCCTGTAACCATTCAGAATCCTGCAAGCTAATGTAAAGCGTCTTGCGTGATAGCTGCTCTACAACAGATACGGCTGCTATTTGGGTTCCAACAACAAGAGCCCAATGATAAGTTAGCCATTCCTTCTGGTCTTCCTGTAAATTCTCTGGAAGCGATTCAAAGAGAACCGAACTCAAACTCGACCAATTTGTATTAAGCTTTTGTTTTCTTATCATACCCAATAAACCTTACAAAGTGAATTGTCGCGTGATGTGTGCTTATGTCTTTTTTGAAAACTCTTGTGGTTATAACATCCTCTATACCCAACAACGGTTAACACAGATCAATAGACCAAAACTCCTAGAGATATCAAATTAAAACTTGTGTGAATATTATCTTCCCCTTTAAGGAGATTTATTGTTCTAGGCCTGATTTTTATTTTAGCTATGTTAAAACACAAATTAAAGTGCTAACTTGTGAGGCCTCAAATTCTACTTTAAAGTTCCTAAACGCTATTTTTACAGGCCAAACCCCTTCTCTAGGTGGTGCCTTCCTTTCGACAATCTCAAGCAGAAATTCAATACCAGCAGCCTATGTAAAGATAAGCTCCATCTGGGAATAAAACTATTGACTAATTTGCCCTCCCGCACAAGCGGTTGAAATGCTTGAAATCGAAGGCTTTCTAGGTATACTGTCAGCTCAATCCTAACCAAAACGATTAACATCGGTTCAGGGGTAGAGTTCGGCATGAACATTAAGCTAAAATTAGGATATCCCTCGAAAAATATAGTAACAACTCTTTCAAATAATAACAATAAACTCGACATCTATAGAAATGTGTTGGATATTTACCAGGCCCTTGTCGATCTAGCAATTAAAAAACTAAAAAAACCGGAAGTGTAAAGCTCCTCCTAACAAAGGCGATAGCCCCGTATGCGATCACGTCTCCAGGTAATGTTCCTGGGAATTTTAAGTCTGCTCCTCTATATATTTCTTTCACAAATTTCAAAAGATTTCAATTGGGGAAAAGGTTATCTGGATCGCCCCATAATCTCTTACTTGGCTATTTACTTTTCTCTATCCCTGCTTTTTTATACTACTTGCTCGACTATTTTAAAACAAACCGAAGACCGATTTACGTTGTGGATAATAATTATTCTGGGATTGCTATTTAGAGTTTCCATATTGCCTTCACAACAGATACAAGAAGATGATGTATACCGCTATCTGTGGGATGGAAAAGTTTTTGCCAATAACATTAACCCTTATAAGTATTCGCCGTCAGAAGTTAATGAGTTTAAAGAATTGCGGATCCAGCAACCTGAAATATATTATGAAATCTATAATGAAAAAAATGAGAAGGAATTAGAAAAGCTATCAGAGCTGAAATGGGAAAACCCAAAATCCTTAAAATACTTTGAAAGGGTGAATCATCCGAGTGTTCCAACCATTTACCCTCCAATGGCCCAGTATGTATTCACAGCAGTGCATCTAATCCAATCCGATAGCATTTTTGCTATGCGAATCGCTTTTTTAATTTTTGATCTTCTAACCTTGTATTTCATTATTGGAATTTTATACAAACTGAGATTAAATAGAAATTTGAGCGCAATCTATTTCTGGTGTCCACTAATAATAAAAGAAACCTTTAACTCGACACATTTAGATATCATAGGCATTTCATTTTTATGCGGCTCAATGTATTTTCTTATTTGCCACCGATATAGCTTGGCAACTTTTTTTCTTACTCTGGGTTTCCTCGGAAAACTATACCCTGCTATTTTATTTCCACTTTATTTACAATGCTCTTTCGAAAACTCCCGGAAAAAAGAAGCAAATCCCTGGCTAACTCTATTTCTAAATTTAGTGTTATTTGTCGTAGTTATAATTTTGGGATATATCCCTTTTATGGGAATCGGACTGGAAATATTTGAAGGACTCAAAGCTTATTCTTTGTATTGGCAAAGTAATGATAGTATTTTTGCCTGTCTGGTATTTGTTTGCACAAAACTACTGGGGGGTTTTAGCAGTGCAACTTTTCTATCTAATTCCTTGCCTATATTTTTGAGCAAACTAACCATTGTTTGTATTCTAATATGGGTTTTAATCTGGCTTATGTTGAAAAACGTATCACTAATGCAAGAACCTAAAAAGTTTCTAAAAAATTGTTTCGTTTTAATTGCACTCGTATTTTTACTCAGCCCGATTCAGAATCCGTGGTACCTTTGTTGGGTAATACCATTTCTATGTCTTTTCCCTAGCCGTTCGTGGATTCTTTTAACAGGATTGGTAGGACTTTATTACATCGACTTTTATTTTGATTATCAAGAAATACAATCTTGGACAAAATGGACCCCCTGGTTTGAGTACCTTCCTTTCTATTTGTTATTAATTTGGGATTTATGCAATAAAAATAATGTGTTGGGGAAGGGGGAGGGAAATGGGGTCTAATAAAGAAAATTTTCACTTGTTAAGAAGATGGGAAATCGTTATAGTCAAAAAAATAATTCCTGCAACAAATTAATGGAGATTCGATGGCAAATGTAACCGTAGCCGAAATTAGACGTTTACTTATCAATAAGAATATTAAACATTCTAGTGATATGGATTTTTCTGGCTTGGATCTTTCTGGTTTGGATTTTAGTGGATTGACTTTAGCTTCAGCTAATTTCAGCGATACCTTACTAATAAAAACTAAATTTGTAAGAACTTTTGTGACCAAAGGGAATTTTCAGGGAGCAGATTTGACGGAAGCTGATTTGAGCAATGCGAATTTAAAAGAAGCCAACTTAAGCCGAGCTAATTTAGAAAATGCTTATATGAGTCGGGCTAACCTGACCAGGGCAAACTTGTCCTCGGCAAAATGTAGAAATGCCAGTATGACTTTCGCCAATTTGAATAGTTGTGACCTCAGAAATGCTGACCTTTCATCCGCCTCCCTTCATGGCGCAGACTTGACTAGAGCAGATTTAACTTCCGCTATTATGCAGGGAACAAGCTTCAAGAGCGCAAAACTTATTGGCACAAAAGGCTACAAACCCTCCTAAACCAGCTCCATAAAAGAGCGGACCTTAGGTTTAATAGAATCATCGAACCGATTTTCACGGTCAAGTAAAATAGCATGAATCCCTAAATTACGAGCCCCATCAATATCGGTTTTAACTTCATCCCCTATATGGCAAGCTTCATGTGGTTTTACACCACTAAGGCGTAATGCTTCTTCAAAAATTTTTTTATCCGGCTTGGCAGAACCTACCACTGCTGAAGGAAGTATAAATTTAAAGTTATCTGCCAGTTTTAAATTTTCCAAGGTAGAAGTCAATCGAGAATCCCAATTTGAAATAACACCTAAAATAATTTTGCGTTCTTTTAGTTTTTTAAAAATTTGCGACTCAATCACATCTTCATGGATTTTCCAATTGGAGCTATCCACAAACACTTCAAAAATTAGTTCAAAATATTCGTCGAAACGATCTAGTCCTCCCAAGGGCTGAAAAACTTTATACACCAGATCTTTCCAAAATTTTTTTTCTTCCTCGGTTCCAGACTTATTTCCCAGAGATTCTATCCCACCCATTTTTCTCCATTGCGAACGAAAACCTTTATTGAGTTCATCAACGGTTCCTGAGAAACCAAAATCACGTGCGTGCTTTGCGTAAACATCACCCACTGAAGGGTGCACGCGAATTAAAGTTCCACCAACATCAAAAAAAACCGCTTTAAAAGAAGAAAGCTGCATGACGGAATTTCCTTTAAAAAATTAATCGTAAGAACCCTTGTAGCCCAGCAGAAAATATTCTAACCATAGGAAAATATATCCCAAGGGTGGAGAGCGTTTAATTTATTAATATTTTTATCCTTTAAATCTAATCTGAACGGGTATAGCAAGCCGCATAGTGGCATTATCTTTATAATTTTCTTAAACATTCTTGCCCTGCAGCTGTGGACCGAGCTTATACAAACTTTTTAACAATTAAAACTGAATTAATACCAAACATACCGAAGGAGTTATTCATTATGTAGTTAACAGAGGGAAGTTCTTCCGGAGTATTAGCAACCAAATTATTTAATGCGCATTCTGGGTCGATTTCATCAAGGTTGATGGTGGGGTGGACCATATTGTCATTAAAGGCTGGCAGGTTTCCAGAGAGTTCCAAAGTTCCCGCTGCGCCCATGGTATGGCCAATAAAACTTTTAGTATTATTAATACGGGTCTTGCTGCCATTTCCAAATACCTCCCGAATGGCTTTAGTTTCCTGAATATCTCCCATTTGCGTTGCGGTTGCGTGGGCATTTAGGATGTCTATATCTCCGGGTTTGAGTCCTGCCTGATCGAGCGCTAGTCGCATGCATTGAGTCTGCCTTCCTGGGTCTGGCAAAATAAAATCAGTGGCATCGGAGTTAATGGCATAACCCACAATTTCTCCATAAATTTTTGCTCCGCGTTTTTCGGCATTTTCCAAGCGTTCAAGTGTGTAAACACATCCACCCTCGGAACAAACAATTCCGTTTCGATTTATATCGAAAGGACGGCTGGCTTTTGTTGGATCTTCGTGCTCGGCAAGCGCCCCTTCGCTTTTGAAGCTCGCAAAAATACCAAAGGTATTAATACTTTCTGAAACACCACCAGCAAAAGCTAAGTCAACTTCCCCCAACCGTAACATTTGTACTCCCTGAATAACTCCCATATTTCCTGCTGCGCATGCTGCTCCAATAGTGTAGTGAGGGCCAGTTATTTTCATATTTAAAGTAACCTCGCCAGCAGGGTTATTTGAAACCGTTCTCGGATTATGGTGGTGAGACCAGAACTTTACATCATAATCGTATTTGCTGATGTTGTAGACTTCGTTT
>CAZMXD010000119.1:0-6177 GCA_964570185.1 uncultured Nitrospina sp.
AAGCGTTGGGAATGTGTTTGAACAGTACGTTAAACTCAACCAAAAAATTCCTTTGGAGGCAGTTGCCGCAAGCGCTAATATTCTTGAGCCGCAAAGATATGCTGATACCATTGCATCGTATATGGTTTTTCAGACGCAGGAAAAACAGGAGTTGCTGGAAACACTTAATCCTGCTGATCGTTTGAACAAGTTATTAGGGATTCTTAAATCGGAAATGGAGGTTCTCAAGATTGAGAAGCGGGTGCATGGCAGAGTGCGCAAGCAAATGGAGCGCAGTCAAAAAGAGTTTTATCTAAATGAGCAAATGAAGGCTATTCAGAAAGAACTTGGGAAACGTGATGAATTTAAGAGCGATTTTGACGAGCTAAAACAAAAGATTAAAAAAGCAAAAATGCCGAAGGAGGTTGGTGAGAAAGCCAAAAAAGAATTAAAAAGGCTGGAACTGATGCAACCCATGTCGGCAGAAGCTACCGTAGCGCGAACTTATATCGAATGGCTTACAGATATACCTTGGCAAAAAGCTGCGGGTACTGAAAAAATTAAAATTCCAGAAGCACAAAAAGTCTTAGACGCAGATCACTACGGACTTGAAAAAGTCAAAGAACGTATAACCGAGCATCTCGCCGTTTTAAAACTGGTAAAGAAAATAAAAGGGCCAATCATTTGCTTAGTAGGTCCTCCTGGTGTTGGTAAAACATCCCTCGGCAAATCTATTGGAAAAGCGATGGGTAGAAAATTTGTTCGTATTTCTTTAGGCGGAGTTCGTGACGAAGCAGAGATACGCGGGCACCGCAGAACTTATATTGGTGCTTTACCTGGCAAAATAATTCAAGGTATGAAAAAAGCCGAAGTGCATAACCCTGTCTTTATGCTCGATGAAGTCGATAAGATGAATGCCGATTTCCGAGGCGATCCTTCTTCGGCTTTATTGGAAGTGTTGGACCCTGAGCAAAACTCAAACTTCAACGACCATTATCTTGAGATTGATTACGATCTTTCGAATGTTTTGTTTATTTGTACCGCAAATGTTCTGCATTCAATTCCGCGACCCTTATTGGATAGAATGGAAGTACTGCACCTTCCTGGATACACCGATCAGGAAAAACTAGGCATTGCGCGGAAGTTTCTGGTACCTAAAAAAATCGCCGAACATGGCCTGACAAAAAAGAATATTGAAATTTCAGAGAAATCCCTCGAACGGATTATTAAGGACTTTACTCGAGAAGCTGGGGTTCGAAATCTGGAAAGGGAAATTGCAACCCTCTGCCGAAAAGTTGTCAAAATTGTGGTTGAAAAGGGTAAAAAAACAAAGGTGAAAATCACACCTGCAAGTCTGGAAAAATATTTGGGAATTCCCAAGTACAAACGGTCCGACTACGATGGCCCGCTTGAAATTGGCTCAGCCATAGGTTTAGCTTGGACCGAATTGGGAGGTGAAATTTTATCGATTGAAGTAACCGTTCTTCCTGGAACCGGAAAACTTGTGCCAACAGGGCAATTAGGCGATGTGATGAAGGAATCCGCACAGGCTGCAATGACTTATGTTCGGTCACGAGCTTCTCAACTTGGTTTAGTAAAAAGCTTTTACCAGAAAAATGATTTTCATATACATATTCCTGAAGGTGCGGTACCTAAAGATGGGCCTTCCGCGGGAATTACCATGGCAGTGGCCCTGGTTTCGGCTCTTACTAAAACCAAGCTACGCCATGGCATAGCAATGACCGGAGAGTTAACCCTAACGGGAAAAGTGTTACCAATCGGCGGATTAAAAGAAAAAGTTCTCGCTTCACATCGACATGGAATCCATGACCTGATTATTCCGATTGAGAACGAAAAGGATATTCCGGATATTCCGGAAAATATCAGAAAGGTCTTCAAGTTTTTTCCTGTAGCGACAATGGATGAGGTAATCTTACATTCCTTCGATAAAAAGATTAAGGTTAAGAAAAAACCTGCTCAACAAAAGACTAAAAGACCATCCAAAACTTCAAGTAAACAGCCCGCGCTCCGCCTTAACTAGCCGCCGGCCCCCATTGCAGTGAATCGATAGGTATCCTGCGTTCAGAGCTATCTTAAAAAACCACGAGGAAGTGAAAGTTATACGGAAACGCATTATTTTTTTTCGCTTTTAAATAATTAAATAGGTAAGATGGAATCCATAATTAATTTTTATTGTAATTTGTTTGATCTGAGAACAGTGAGTTGCTCAATTTTTTTCGAAAATATAGAATGGTATATTAACGTTTTGATTTAACAAGGCACTTTACGGTGACCAAACTTCAAGTGGTTAGATATGTTTAAAAACACGCTAAAGAAAAATCTCATTGCCGGTTTGTTGGTCACTATCCCGGCAGCTTTAACTTACATGATTTTGTCCTTTGTCATCACCCGTGCCGATAAGGCTATGAAGCCGGTGATTGCGGGGATTTTGGGTTCTCAAAATATCAAATTGATGGAAGATTGGCATATTCCCGGAATGGGATTTTTATTCCTACTTCTTTTTATAATTGCGGTGGGGTTAGTGGGGACTAACTTTATTGGTAAAAAAGTAGTTGCTATGGGCGAGAAAGTTCTTCATAACATTCCAGTGGTCCGTGTCATTTATACAAGTATCAAAAAAGTAGTCGACACGGTTTCTTTGACCGAAACACCATCTTTTCAAAAAATGGTCCTCATTACATATCCAAGAGAACCACTTAAAACTCTGGGTATTGTTTGTTGTGATACGCCAGAGGGCATCACAGAAGGCAAGAAAATGTTAAATGTTTTTGTTCCAACATCACCCAATCCGACCACTGGTTTTTTGTTTATGTTGCCGGAAAAGGATACTCAACCATTAAAAATGTCCGTTGAGGAAGGGTTGAAGATGATTATATCTTTTGGAATGACAAACCCAGATTCTTTTCACGAATCTCCGCCTGCCAAAAATTAGTTTATTTGTCTTTCATCGTGCCAGCAAGAGTTTCGCTGATTCGTTTTGCAACTTTCACGTCTAACTTGCTGAGTACTTTCCCCGCGATTTTGCTTTTCATGCCCGCAACGATCTTGAGCGCAAGATCTTCATCAATTGCTTCAATGAGCTTGGCTGCTTCTCCAGGTTTCATACTGGAATAAACTTTAACCAAGGCTTGTACATTTTCTTTTGTTTTTTCGTTCTGTATTCCAAGTTGTTGTTTGGATTTTGAAATTCTTTTTTCAATTTTTTCAAGGTTTTTGCTGACCTTGGCTTCAATTTCCTTTATCTTGAGTTCTTTTATTTTTAACTCTTCTTCCCGCCGTTTCAATTCCTGGTTTTTCTTTTCAATGGTTTCAAACATCCGAAATGTCTCGGATTTTTGAGCAGGCATTTCGGTGGGCAGGGCTACCTTTTTATCTTTTGTATCTTCTTCTGTTTTTTCTTTTTCTTCCAAGATGGGTTCTTTTGTATCGCTGCGTTTTTGCTCAATTTCTTGGTCAAGGTTTTTCACTTGGGCGTAAGCCAAGCCTCCTTGTAATCTTTGATCTTCATGTAATAAGAATTTCCCGAAAAGAAAAGAAATAGCGGTCACCGTAAAAATAAAATAGAATCTATTTTTCATTTTTATTTCCTCAAAAATTTCTTTCCCATAAATTTGAAGTAATTTCATCCTGAATAGAAAGATCCTTTTTTTCTTGGAGTTTTCTTTTTTTCAATAGGTGGTGTTCCTTCAGAATTTCAAGAGTTCGCCTTTTTCGCATTGCCTTTACGACTTCTGCGCGTTTTTCCTCCATTTTAACTGTGATTTCCGAAATGATGGTATCTTGTCGTTTTTTATGGATTCCTGTTCCAACAAAGAAATTGTCGTAAAGAATCATCGTTTCGAGATCAATATTTTCTCTTTTTTTCTGGTTTAATTCCTGTTTTTTATTTTCCATTACTTCTTGTATGAAGTTCTGGCTATCCTGCTGTTGTTGAATCAAGGCATTGATCTGCCCCATATCCTTTTGCAGCAAGTCTTCTTTGTTTTTATTTAGCCTGAGAATAGTTTCAAATCTAAAGCCCAAGGTTAAGTCTCCATAATCCGTTGCAATTCGTCCAAGCTTGTTCTCCAGTCATAACTCTCAAAAATTCCTTGTCTTAGATAGGCAATCATTTCATCGTATTTTTGAATGGCCATATCAATTTTCGGGTTACTACCTTTTACGTATGCGCCGATATTGATTAAATCTTCAGCGGATTTATAAGTTGCCATAAAATCTTTAAACCTCATGGAAAGATCTTGATGTTCTTTGGTTACAACATCAATCATTAATCGACTTATGCTATTGAGTATATCAATCGCAGGATAATGATTATGCGCTGCCAGTTCACGACTCAAAACAATATGCCCATCAAGAATAGCACGAACCGCATCGGAAATCGGTTCATTTAAGTCATCTCCTTCAACCAAAACGGTATAGAGTGCTGTAATAGATCCTTCGCTTGATGATGTTCCGGCACGTTCAAGGAGCTTTGGCAGTATGGAAAAAACCGAAGGAGTAAAACCGCGGGTGGTTGGAGGTTCCCCGACCGATAAACCGATTTCTCTTTGCGCAAGGGCGAAGCGAGTCAGAGAATCCATCATCAGCATTACATCCCGCCCTTGATCTCGAAAATATTCTGCAATGGTAGTGGCAATGAACGCCCCTCGCAACCTTACCAGAGGAGGTTCGTCTGAGGCTGCTGCTATTACAATCGAGCGTTTCAATCCTTCCTCACCTAAATTCTCATCTATAAACTCTCTTACTTCTCTTCCTCTCTCACCAATCAACGCTATCACATTAATATCTGCGTTGGTATTTCTTGCAATCATACCCATTAAAACCGATTTGCCGACACCCGTGCCTGCCAAAATTCCTAATCTTTGTCCTTTGGCAAAAGAAAGTAGGCCGTTAATAGATCGGATTCCAATATCTAAAGGTTCATTTAACCTTTTTCTTTCCAATGGATTGATTGGGGTACCCATTAATGGATATTCTATTATCGTGTTAACTGGTCCTTTGCCATCTATTGGTAGTCCATTGCCATCAATTATTCTACCGATAAGAGCGTTTCCTACTTTATAGGTAGGGTATTCGTCCATTGATTCAATAATACTACCTGGTTCAATACCAATTATATCCCCCAAGGGCATTAGCAAAGTGTTTTTATCGCGGAACCCAATAACTTGAGCCTGAACAGGAGGGCGGTTATTGGGATAAATCGCGCATACACTTCCTACTGATACAGCGGGACCATTGCCTTCGAGAACCAAACCAATAACGCGATTAACCCGGCCCGTTTTTTTTACGAAATCAGTTTTTTCAATAAAGCTATTATATTTTTTTAAATCAATAGTCGCTTCCATTTTTGCAAAGCCTAAAGGTCATTATTATTTATGTCGTTCGAGTTCGTATTATTTTCATCTGTTTCCTGTTCGGTATTCCGATCTTCAACTGGTGGTTGTTCGCCTGGGGGAACTTCTGAGGCAGCCTTAAGTTTTTCTGGAGGAGCTGGAGAAAGGTTGAGAATTCGGTCAATTTGTTCTTCAAGTTTTTCTATTCGCGCATCGATCACGCCAAAATTAGTTTCGACCACACATCCGCCACGCGCGATTCCTGAGTTCGTCACGAAGGTGATATTTTTTATTTCACTAAACATGTGCAGTAATTCAGGACGAAAACTTTCAGCATATTCTTTATCGGTGGGGTGGATTTTTATGACCATAGATTCCCTGTCTAGAACAGATTGGACAGCAAGGCGAATCATATCTTGAACAGCATCCTCCCTCTTAGAAAATTCATAATGAATCACTTTTTTTGAAAGGTTAAGGACCATTTCCACCATTTCTCTTTCAACCTTTTCATACATTTCTTTTCGAAACCCAGACAATTTTTCGATTAATTCCTGAGTCGTATTGAGAAAAGGACTGAACTCTTCTTTTGCGGCATCCTTACCGTTTTTAAAGCCATCCTCAAAGCCCGTGTCGTATCCTTCTTTTTTTGCATTGGCTTTGATTTCAGTGGCTTGCTTTTTTGCTTTTTCAATAGCATCTTTAAGGAGTTCCATCACTCCTTTTTTTGCTTTATTGACGTTCGATTGATCGAAATTTCTAGCCTTATCCGATTCATAGGTAAAGTCTCTGCGAATAGACGGGTTTTGAATTATCAATTCATCAAATTGGAAGGACCGTTCTTCTT
>CAZMXD010000120.1:0-6169 GCA_964570185.1 uncultured Nitrospina sp.
TCAAAAATATTGAATTTATTGTGATTTATCGTTTTGTGAACTGGTTTTTACGTGCCGGCAGGTACTAATTCAGGAATAGTGCGCATGAAAGAATTCCGAAAAATATTGAAATATGCTCGGCCCTATACTAAGAGCCTGATTTTTGCTTTTATTTGCTTAATTCTTACTTCTCTGGTCAATCTGGTTTTGCCTTTGATCGTACGAAATATGATCAATGCCGTAGTGATCCTAAAAGACAGTGCAATTCTAGACGGCCTTGCATGGGACTTAATATTCATCATCTTCCTACAGGCTGCTTTTTCGGTAACTCATAACTATATTTTTGGCTTTGTCGGTAACAGGATGACCACGGATTTTCGTATTGAATTTTTTTCCCATATACAATCTTTATCTCTTCGATTTTTCCAAGAACGCCGTGTGGGTGAAATTCTTTCAAGGATGAACAGCGACATATCGGTTATTCAAAATGCTTTGGTTACCATTCCTGTTGCTTTGTTGCGTCAAAGCATCACGCTGATTGGGGCTATGGCAATTATTTTATACCTTAATTGGAAATTAACAGGGCTTATATTATTAATTTTGCCTCCACTAATGCTCTTTGCAAGGGTCTTTGGCAAACGTTTAAGACTTTTTGCTGAAAAATTACAGGATCAGATAGCTAGGGCTGTTATTGTTTTGGAAGAAGTCGCATCTTCCATAAAGATTGTCAAATCATTCACCCGGGAACCTTATGAACGTGCAAGATTTGAGAAAGAAATCGAATCAGCCTTTGAGAGAGCGGTAGACAAACTGAAGATTTCATCGTTTTTTGGTCCCTTTATTCTTGGTCTAACTTTTCTGGTTTCGGCAGTTTTAATTTGGTATGGAGGCTATCAAGTAATGTCGGGAACAACCACACCTGGAGAATTAGCTGCTTTTTTTCTTTATGCGTTAATTGTTGCAGGCCCCATAGGAACTTTTATCCGCCTTTATACTCAAATTCAAGAGGCATCAGGAGCCATAAGAAGGGTTTATGAAATTCTAGACACTGCGCCCGCTATTGAAAACCCTGAAAATCCGCTATTTTTGAAAAATATTGTAGGGAGAATCGAGTTCGAAAATGTGTCTTTTAGTTATCGTGATGAGTCTGAAATTTTACAAGGTATAAATTTTAGTGTTCAGCCTGGGCAGACTGTAGCCTTAGTAGGGCCAAGTGGAGCAGGGAAATCCACTGTTATAAAACTGTTGCACAGATTTTTCGATGTTAGACAAGGTAACATTCGGCTAGACGGACATGACATTAAGGCTTTGGATCGAAAAAGTTTTCTCAGCCAGACTGCATTGGTCCCTCAAGAAACGTTGTTGTTTGGTGGGACGGTAAAAGAAAATATTTTGTATGGAAAACTCGATGCAACTGAAAAAGAACTTGAAGAGGCTGCCAGAAAAGCCAATGCCCATGATTTTATTATTGACCTTGAAAAAGGCTATGAAACCATAGTGGGGGAAAAAGGCACTAAACTTTCGGGGGGAGAAAGACAAAGGATCGCTATAGCAAGAGCTATTTTAAAGGATCCAAAGATCTTGGTGCTGGATGAAGCTACATCATCCTTGGACAATCGATCAGAAGCTTTGATACAGGATGCTATTGAAAAACTGATGTACAACCGTACCACATTTATTGTAGCCCATCGTCTAAGTACCATTCAAAAAGCAGATCAAATTATTGTGCTGGAAAAAGGCAGGATCGTTGAAACAGGTCAACACGAAGAACTGATGAACAATAAAAACCTTTATTATAATTTATACAAATTAAAAATGCGGGATCCTGTTGTTATTGGAGGGAAATGACCCAATCATTTTCAACCTTTAAATAATAAAATTACTTAATTTGCGGGCACAAACCTCTGTTATTGTTTTGGGAGAAGAATTTGAAAAAGGCCGATCATCTCTTGGAAACCATAATGATCAACAAGAAACTTATATAAATAGGGAGCGTAGTTTTTTAATCTTCTTTCTTCCTTACCATCTATTGCAATATCAACATAGACGACTACTCTCGGTAGTTTTATTTTTAATGTTTCAACCATCTTCAACTCTTTATCTTTATCTAGCATGCCAGGTAATACCCATTCATAGGGAGTAGGATTAACACGGTCAGTTAAAAAATAAAATAGAGGGTTAAGGGGAAGTGCCAAGATAGGGTCACCCTTTTTTGAATATAAATTTATTCTGTTCACAACTTCATTTACCCATTCAGCTTCAGCAGGACGGGTTTGCACATCTATTCTTTCCAATTTCACAGGAGCGGTCTCTGGCTTCATAGCTTTAAGGTTTTTATTAATAACCCAGTCCTTAGCCCCTATGCTTCCTGCATAAAAACCATGATGAGTATTCATTTCATAATAGAAAAGAGACGGAAGAAAAACGATCAGCAAGCTTAAAGGAACACGAGTAATTTTGGCATGGATGGGGTTTCCTGAAGCATTTTGAAAGAAAATTACTTTTTGCCAAATCATATAAAGCAAATAGGTAAATAGAATATAAAAAGGGGGAAGGGTTCTTAATAGGTTGTCAAAACCAGCTCGCCAGATTACCAGCCCAAATGCGCAAATTCCAAAACCAACTATAGTAAGGAGATACAGATTGACAAGTGTAAATTTACATCTGTTTGAAAAAAATTGAGCAAGAATTATTAAAATTACCAACGAATAAACCCAAATGGGCAGGTAAAAAAGGATTCTTTCAAAAATTTTATGATAGCCTAATTGATCATAGAGCTTGAAAAAAGGGAATAGTTGCGGGAAAGGGTTTCCCCAGACCTCATGAGCATCTACAACTATTTTGAAAACCTGTAAAAAATATCCATCTTTGCCTAGGTAAAAAAGAACAAATCCTGATGCAATAATTCCTAGCCCAAATAAGTAGGGTAATTTTTTTGATTGAGGATTTAAAATATTTACCAGTTGGATATTATGTTCTATTGATTTATTGAAAAACAATATGGCTAGGATAACCATGCTGATAAGTATTGAAAAAATTGTGACCTCAAATTTAAAAAATGCACTCAAAAAAATTGCCAGAGTTAATCCAGCCAAGGAGATTACATTTCTTTTTTCAATTGTTTTTATAAGGAAGTAGAGGACGAAAATGATAAAGAAGGGATAAAAACGGTTGTAATACATGGATGGAGCGGAAAGTATAAATAAAGCAGCCAAAAAAGAGAATCCAGCGGGCATGATTTTTCGGCTGATCGAGTAAACCATTATTACCATTATCGGTGTTAACAGAGCGACTCCAATTCGGAGGCTTTGAATCTCCACACCAAAAAGCTTGAAAAATAGTAAGCCATACCAATAACGACCTGGAAGATAGCCATTAGGATTGAAATCTATAAGTGCTTTTTCGCCATTCATAGTTCTTAGAGTTCCATTAGCGTATCCCCCTTCATCCCAAATATTAAGCCCATATTTGGAAAAAGATAAAAAATAACCAACTAAGGCAACATAAATTAGGAGAGGTAAGCTCCATTTTTTTGCAAAAGTTGAAAAGTTTGTTTTTCCAATGTCTTTATTCATTTAAGAATTTATTCAATCAGGTGGGATCGCATTTCTTCAGCGAGTTTTGAATTTTCTTCAAGAATGGGTTGAAGAATCATCTCATTATCCATAAACCCTGCTAGTTTTTGCTTGGTTTTTATTATTCTTTGGTATGAATCATCTACAGTTTTATGAGAAATTTCCCCCTTTTCGATTCCTTTAATTAAACTTTCTTGTAGTTTAGTGACTTTAGAAATGTCGTGGCAGATAAGAAATAAATCGATTCCCGCATAAATAGCCAAAGCAGGAATTTCTTCTGTAGTTTGTGTTACCGCTTGCATTTCCAGATCATCAGATATTACCAATCCTGTAAAACCCATTTTATTTCGCAGTAAATTTTTTAAAATAATATTTGAAAAGCTGGCCGCAGAGTTTGGATCCCAAGCAGGATATACAACGTGCGCAGTCATTATAACTTCTAGTCCTTCTTGAAATGCTTTGGCAAAGGGAATCAATTCAATCTGTTCCAATGATTTTTGCTTCCTCTCTACCTGCGGAAGGGTCAAATGTGAATCTTGTGATGTGTCTCCATGGCCAGGGAAATGTTTCCCTACGGAGAAAACTCCGGCGGCTTTGAATCCTTGTATTATTTTGCAACCCAAACGCGCAACCTGTTCTGGATTAGAGCTAATGGCGCGTTGCCCGATGATTGGATTGTCTGGATTAGAATGTACATCCAGTACGGGGGCGTAGTTCATATTTATACCCACAGCTTTCATTTCTTTTCCCATTGCCAAGCCGAATCGGTAAGCCAAATCATCGGAGTTTGCGTTACCCAGACAACACATTGGAGGAAATTGCGTGAAGGGCTCTTTTAATCGTAAGACGCGGCCTCCTTCCTGGTCGACGGATATGAATAAAGGAGGGGAGTGCTTTGGTGTAATGGCTTGTAAATCTTTTATTAGTTTTTTCAGTTGTTTCGGATTTTTGTAATTGCGCTCAAACAAAATTAAACCACCAACCCCCTGTTCGGCAATAAGTTTTTCAGTCTGGCTATTGGGGTACGTACCCTCGAATCCAGAGATAATCATCTGCCCTGTTTTGTGTTTAAGTGAAAGCAATCTGGTTAATGGCTGGGTGGCAAATTACCGCAAGTAATGGTTCGATACGGATCAAGTTATTTACTATGGCTTCGTATTAGCGTTTGTTCTTTTCTAGATTAGTACACATATCCATCCAAGCCCCGAAGCATTAATTTTAAAACTACTTGTTGCTGGGACTTACCTTTGGCTACCTAGCTGGAGGTTAGCCTTGTCCGTTCTGGTTCTGCTATGTTAACATAACTTATTAATTCAAGTTTAATCAGAAAGTTGATAGAAATATATGCTTCGCAGAGTAGTGGTAACTGGTTTAGGCGCTGTTAGCCCAAATGGGATTGGTCAAAAAGAGTTCTGGGAAAATACTTGTAAAGGAATAAGCGGTATCGATCGAATTACAAGTTTTGACCCTGTAGGGTTAGCTTGTCAAATAGCTGGTGAAGTTAAAAACTTCGATCCCTCCCTTTATTTTTCTTTGACGGATTTAAAAAAAATGCCGCGTACGGTGCCCCTTGCAGTTGCTGCAACGCAGGAAGCATTGGAAAATGCTGGTATTGATCTCAGTTCCTTTTCCGAAGAGGATTTTGAATCGTTAGGTGTTCTTGTAGGGAGCGGTGGTTCTGGATTTGATTTTTCTGAAAAACAATTTGAAATTTTTTTTTCTAAACAAAAAAATAAAATCAGTCCTTATGCGATTTCTAATTCTCTGGTGGGAATGCTCTCTAGTGAAATTTCAATGCGTTTTGGTTTCCAGGGCAGAAGCCATGTAATTTCCAATGGGTGTTCCAGTTCTACCGATGCTCTAGGTTATGCTTTCAATACTATTCGTTACGGCCAGGAAGACTGGTTTGTAAGTGGGGGAGTAGAGTCTTGTGTCACTCCCGCAATGATGCAGGGTTTTGAGAGAATGAAAGTAAACCCGATGAATTACAACGATGATCCATCCCGTGGGTCGCGTCCTTTCAACCGGGACCGTGAAGGTTTTGTGCTGGCCGAAGGTTGCTGGATGATTATTCTTGAAGAATTAGAACATGCAAAAAATAGAGGTGCTGATATTGTGGCGGAGATAGTCGGTTATGGGACCACCTGTGATGCCTATCACCGGGTAGCGATTATGCCTGATGGCAAACAATCTGCAAGAGCTTTAAAGCTTGCAATTAAAGATGCGCGAATCAACCAAGAGGAAGTAGATTACATCAATTTTCACGGCACCTCCACATTGATCAACGATAAAGTCGAAACTATGGCAGTAAAAAATACTTTTAACGGAAATGCGTTAAATATCCCATCCAGTTCTACTAAATCTATGGTTGGGCATCCGCAAGGTGCCTCAGGGGCTCTTGGAGTTATGATCTCGGCGCTGTCATTGAAAAATGGATTTATGACTCCGACAATCAATATGGAGAACCCAGATCCAGAATGCGATATGGATTATATTTCCAATGTTGGACGGGAAAAAAAAATCGATGTTGCTATAAGCAATTGCATATCTTTCGGCTCAAAAAATTCTGCCATTGTTCTAAAAAGATTCGAATAATCTATTTAATTTGAGAAATT
>CAZMXD010000121.1:0-6075 GCA_964570185.1 uncultured Nitrospina sp.
CATTTACAACCCTTTTACATGAAAAATTTCAATACAAAACCTCAAGATTATCCTATTGCCTCTAGTTATTCCGAGCGCATCATGTCCATTCCTTTGTACCCAAAAATGTCAGAAAATGATGTTGAAAGAGTCATAGAAACAATACGGGACTTAGTAACAAAATTTCGTCGGTGAACCTTTCTTACCCTTGCGTAGCCAAAAACGAAAGTAGAAAGATAATGTAAGGGAAGCATTGAGTTGCTTAATTTACCTGTTTTACTATTGAGACTTCTTATAATTTCAACTTCTGCTGTTCTCCTCCATTTACCTTAACTTTTAATTAAAGCAATGAGCTTTTCAATAGAACCAGATTGTAGTGCTTGGAATATTTTTTCTACTTGACGCGACAGTTCTCTTTCATCCCGAAATTTTAATTCTAGTCGCATTTCATCATTTTCAAAAGCTTCCTGATATTTAAATCTTGTTTTTTCGTCCAATTTTGTTTCATCGAGTGCACATGCTACCCGCTTTTTTAAATCGGATAAGATCGGATATCTTTTTTGTTGCAGAATTTCATGAACACGATCAAATTTTTGTGAGGGTAGGAGATCTTGATTTTTTAAAATTTCTATTGTTGTCTGGGCAGATAAAATATCTTTTGGAGATATATTGTCGCGTCTTGAAACTTCTTCAATTAATTCAAGAAGGTCACGCATTTTGTTCGCATTGGGACGGGTTTTAGAAAAAAAGTATTCAGCAGTTTTCTGATCTTCAGAAGTCCATAAGTAAAAAACTTGAAAAACTTTGACACCAACCTTGAAACGATGTAAGAGTTTTTGTAATTCGGATCCAATTTTTTGGACTGAGACAAGGTCTTGAAAAATTTTTTTGCTGCGTTCCAGTTCCAATAAAGGCATATAAAGATCAATGATAATATCTTCTTGAATGCCTTCTAAAATTAGTTTGTTAAGAATGCATCCTTTTTCGATATCGCTATAATGTCGTAGCGAAAAGTTTTCTTTCAAATTTAGCACCAGAGCATCTTTCATATCTGGCAATAAAAAAGCTGGTGCATGAGTAAGGCCTGCTTTAATAGCAGCCCGCACTCGTTTATGGCCGCTGATTATTTTATAAGGTTTAGTTTCAGAGCAAATGCTTATAGGATGGCGTATGCCTACTTCTTTTACAGAATCCAATAATTTTCCTAGGCAAGTATCCATGGAGAAGTTTGTCCAGTGGTTGTCCAAATCAATGTCGTCCAAAAGAACTTCTGTCAGGGATTCTAGCTTCATTTTTTTAAAAGTGAGAAACTTTGTATTTTTGACTGTTTTTTCGTTTTTTCTTACCGGGTGTTTTGAAAATGTGCCCAATGGAATGGTTTTTATTCCCTCTGGGGAGTTTACCATTGGTTCGAATCAAGAGGACCAGAAGAACCACGCACTTTCATTGGGACTTGATAAGCCTTGGTATGCCGATGAATCTCCCGAAAGGCGGATAGATATTCCTGGTTTCTATATCGATCGCTATGAAGTAACCAACTTACAATACTACATTTTTTGTCAAGCAACCGATCATAAACCCCCACGATATTGGGGAGGGCAGAAATTTCCTGAAGGGAAAAAGCATTTTCCTGTAACTCATGTCAGCTTTTTTGATGCCGCGGCCTATGCCGAGTGGGCAGGAAAAAGGTTACCTTTCGAAGCGGAATGGGAAAAAGCAGCGCGCGGGCGGGCAGGATTTATTTATCCTTGGGGGGACGATTTTAAATTGGGAGCAGCTAATTTATCCACTTCTCCCAAAAATAAAACTGGACAAGGGTTAAAGCCAGTTGGCAGTTTCCCGGAAGGGAAGAGCCCTTATGGGGTGCAGGATATGGTTGGTAATGTTTGGGAATGGGTCTGGGAATATTATCAGCCATACCCCAATAACAATTTTAAATCCCCAGCTTATAATAAAAAACATTATGTGGTACGCGGAATGTCCTTTATGGGAGTTGGACATTTTACTAAAAAAGATTTTCAAAAGGTAGTGGCCTTAAAGGCCCGCGCCTCTTATCGCGAGCATCTCAGTCCCTTTGCGACTAAGAAAGATATTGGTTTCCGTTGTGCTAAGGATAGTCATACCTTAATGGAAAGAATTTTTGGTATGCCAAAAAACCAGCCAAAAAAAGGGGGGAAGGCCAATATTTAATTCTGGCTGGTTTTAAAAATCGCTCTCAGTAAAAAAGGTTAAAGCTTTCGCAGATTAATTAACTTGGCGTATGTGAGGCACGACCCAAATCGAAACGTTAGGTTAGAAATTATACTTGTATAATGTCATTGAAAACTTATTGATTTCCTAGTAATTTATCGTCGTGCAAGTTGTACCCCCTCATTGGTCCTTTTTAAATCACAAAATGAGTTGGATATGAAATTTGAGGATGTTTTAAGAAAGCAGATTCTAGTTCTGGATGGTGCCATGGGCACCATGGTGCAGAATCTGGAATTGAATGATGCGGCCTTCGGCGGTAAAGCTTTTAAGATGCTTACAGATTTATTGGTTTTTTCGCGACCTGATGACTTGGAAGGAATCCATCTAAAATATTTGCGTGCGGGTGCGAATATTATCGAAACCGATACTTTCGGAGCATCCCCTTTGCGTTTAAAAGAATTTGATTTTGCTCAAATTGACCTGACCGATATACATGCAGTTCCAGAAGGTCTAGATTTAAAAAAATCAGACTACTTAGCTATCACGCATCATCTTAATATTGAAGGCTGTCGGATAGCCAAAAAGGCTATAGATCGATATAAAGATGAACCGGAATACGATGGCCGTCCGTTATTTTTGGCGGGGTCCATTGGTCCTTCAAACTACGTCCTTTCAAAAACCGAAGCCGATTTAAACAAAGCAAATTGGGATCAGATTACTGATAACAATTTCCAGCAAGTGCGAGGAATGATTGAAGGTGGAGCAGATATCCTTCTTTTTGAAACGCAACAAGACATACTTGAGTTGAAGGCTTCAATAATTGGAGCAAACAAAGCATTTGAAGAAGCGGGTAAACAACTTCCCATCATTGCTCAAGTTACGGTGGATGGATTTTCGAAAATGCAAATATTCAACACAGATATTCATGCGGCCCTTGTAACGGTTGAGGGAATGGGCATTTCGGCTTTCGGTATCAATTGTAACACGGGTCCAGAATTGATGGAAAAGACGGTGGAGAAATTAAGCCGTGTCAGTAATTTGCCGATTTCTATTGTGCCCAATGCGGGTCAACCGGTTTCCGAAGACGGCAAGACTTGTTACAAGCTTGAACCGGAAAATATGGCGGATTATTTAGAGCGTTTTGTGAAGGATTTTGGTGTTTCAATTGTAGGGGGTTGTTGTGGAACCACACCAGAACACATTCTTGCGATATCTAATCGCTTAAAAGGAATAGCTCCTAACCCGAAACAAGCAGATAAACGTGTGTATGTATCTGGTCCGCAGGAAGCGATTGTAATAGACAGTTCTGAGGGTTTGATTCGAATTGGTGAGAGATTAAATGTGCGCGGCAGCAAAAAGATTCGTGAAGCGGTGGAGCGTGACGATGAAATTCAAATGGATGTTTTGGAAGAGGTCGTGGAAGAACAGGTTAAAGACTTGGGGATAGAGATCATTGATGTCTGTATGGATAGTAATATTGTCGAAACTGAAAAGGTGTTGCCGAAGGCAATTTATGAATTAACAAGTGATTTTAAGGGGGTAATGTGTATTGATTCGTTTTCGGTTGAAGCATTGAAGACAGCTATCGAAATTTATCCTGGTAGGCCGATTATAAATTCTATCAGTCTTGAAGAATATGAAAAGGGCGTCAGCAAGCTCGATGCGGTGTTGTCCATTACTCGTCAACATCATCCTGTTTATATAGCTCTCGTGAATGGACCGGAAGGGCCAGGACAGACAGCAGACGAAAAATATGAACTGGCCGCTGAAATTGTTAAGCAAGCCAAAGAAAACCACAACGTAACGCCTGACCAGATTCTTATGGATGTTAACGCCTATCCCATTGGCTCGGAGTCGGTTGAAGGATTAAACTTTAGCGTTGAAACTTTAAAGTGCCTGCCGCGAATCAAGGCTATTCATCCAGATTTAAAAACAAGCATTGGGATTGGCAATCTGACAAACGGGTTGGCTTCAAAACCTTATATGCGAAAGGTTTTAACCAGCGTGTTCTTGGATGAAGCAAGAAAGGCGGGATTGGATTGCGCTATCTTGAATCCAAACCATTACGTTCCTCTTGAAAGTTTGACAGCAAGTGACGTCGAGTTAGCTCGAAAAGTAATTCTTGACCGAGATATGGCGTCATTTGAAGAGCTAGAGCAAATCGCGCAAACAAAAAAGACAGGAACCCAGGTAAAAAAAATTAATTATGACGACCTTTCTTTAGAGGAAAGTATATGTCAGAAAATTAAAGATGGGTTCAAACAAAAACAAGAGGGTGTAATAGAAAAAGAGGGCGGAAAATTTCCCTATAAAGATCAAATAGTAGTAGATGTCGCAAAAGTAATTGAGAAACACGAACCGTTAACTTTTGTCAGTGGTTATCTTATGAAATCCATGCGTGAGTTGGGCGATGCGTTTGGCCGCGGCGAAGTAAGCCTGCCGCATTTACTTAAAAGTGCTGATGTCATGCGTCATGTCATGCAGTTCTTGGAAAGTTTTATGCGTTTTGAAAGTGGTATTGAGCCAGGAGCGGCTATCGATTACAAGGGAGTTGTGGTTATTGGCACGGTTTATCAGGATGTTCATAGCATTGGCAAGGATTTGGCAAAAACTCTTCTGGAAAACTATGGGTATAGGGTGATAGATCTGGGAGTACAGGTGCCTTTGGAAAAATTTATTGATACCGCCCGGACTGAAAAAGCAGATGCAATTGGTATGAGCGCCCTTTTGGTTCAAACCTCAAATCACATGATTACCGTGGCTCGCATGTTGACGGAAGAAAAATTTTCGATTCCCGTTCTAATAGGCGGAGCTCCTGTTAATCTCAGGCATGCTGGATATGTTGCCATGAAGGGTGGTGACGACACTAGTACTATTCTTGATAATGTTTTTTATTGTGATAGCGGAATGGATGGAGTTAACACCATGGGACTTTTAATGGATAAAGAAAAACGCTCTATATTTTTAAAAGAAAATCAGCAGTCATTACTTGTTCAGTACCAAAAAGCAAAAGGTATACAAGAAGAGAAAGATAAACTGTTAGAAATTCTTCCAAGAAGAAAAATAAGTTTTCGTCACCATGAAGTGCCAGCGGAGGGTTATGGAGTTCAAAGGGTAGAATTTAAATTGCATAAATTATCTTTAGACAAAAAAAGTCTTTATTCTCTGAATTGGAAGTTTGGAAAAAAATCGAGTTGGATTCAAAAAGGAATAACGGTCGAGCACTTGCAAAGTTTGGAAAAAGAATGGATTCAAAAAGCCGAGCAGAACCATTGGATTATTCCTAAGGCTCGTTTTGGACTTTTCCCTGCTCAGTCTGACGGAGATCAGGTGATTTTTTATGCATCAGAAAAGAAAGATAAAGAGCTAGGCAGATTTAATTTTGATTTATGTATTGGAAGAGGAAGAAAAGATAAATTTTCTATAGGCCAATATTTTCATTCCATTGATTCTGGTCAAGTGGATGCGATTGGCCTTCAAATTACAACTGCCGGCGAAGGTGTAGAGGCGGGAATTAAATCTTTTAAGGCTCAGAACGATAGCGAATCTGCTTTATATTTACAGGGTTTAAGCGACCGGGTGGCCGAGGATATGGCTGAATATATCCATCAATTACTACGAAAAAGAGGTGGTTATAAAAAGGAAAATCAAGGACAACGATATAGTCCTGGATATTCCGCCTTGACAAGCCTTAATGGTAATCACATTATTTGGAGTGCCTTGGGAGCAGAAGATTTGGGGATAACATTGACAGAAGCTAATGAATTTTTTCCACCGAGTAGCACCGCTGCTGTAATTTGTTTTCATAAAGACGCAGGCTATAGCTAAAAATCCAATTTTTATGTCTGCCAAGGTTTTATTATCAAAAAACCTAACCTTCAGAAAAAATGGAAACATGCCGATAAA
>CAZMXD010000122.1:0-5941 GCA_964570185.1 uncultured Nitrospina sp.
AAGATAGACTATGATAAACCGTCCCAGAAGAAACCGTTTGACCCAAGGAATCCGTGGTTTGGTCCGGGGGACCAACATTCAAGCTCAGGATTTAGTTTGGCCAACTTTTGTTCAGGAAGGTAAAAACCAGAGAACCCCAATCGTTTCGATGCCGGGGGTATCGCGGCTTTCTATAGATCAGCTGGTGGCCGACTCTCATAAAGCTTTTGAATTGGGTATTCCCGCTGTAGCCCTATTTCCTTCTATCGACAATTCTTTAAAAAACTCTGAAGGCAAGGAAAGTTTGAATCCAAACGGATTGTTGCAACGAGCTGTGAAAAAACTGAAAAAAGAAATACCCGCTATGGTGGTTATTACCGATGTCGCATTGGACCCATATTCTAGTGACGGCCATGATGGGTTAGTTTATAACGGTCAAATCCTCAATGATGAAACATTGCCTCTTCTTGCCAATATGGCTGTCGCACAGGCGAAAGCGGGTGCGGACGTCGTTGCGCCTTCGGATATGATGGATGGCCGGGTTGAAGCAATTCGTTTGGCTCTTGATGATGCTGGGTTTCACAATGTTTTAATTTGCAGTTATTGTGCTAAATACGCTTCAGCTTTTTATGGACCTTTTCGCGATGCATTAGAATCGGCACCCAAGGAAGGAGATAAGAAAACTTATCAAATGGACCCATCCAATGCACGTGAAGCTATTCGTGAAATTCATTCCGATGAAGAAGAAGGGGCGGATTGGTTATTGATCAAGCCTGGCTTGCCATATCTCGATGTGATACGTTTGACGAGGGAATATTCTGAGCTACCCATTGCCGCTTATCATGTTAGTGGCGAATACGCGATGTTGAAAGCCGCAGAAGAAAAAGGCTGGCTGGATTACGAAAGTTGTTTGATGGAATCATTGATCAGTCTGCGACGCGCTGGAGCGGATATGATATTTACTTATGGGGCTATTGACGCTGCTTCTATTTTGAAGCGATAAAATTTTTAGCGCCACCTCGACCTTCTTTAATCTATCACCTTAAAAGTCCATTGTGTCTAAGACTGGTTTTTGGGTACATGATTTAGATCCTTTTCTTTTCCAATTTACAGAAAATTTTGGGATTCGATATTATGGTCTCGCCTATGCTCTGGGGTTTCTGGCTGCTATTTGGCTATTACATATTTTTTGTAAACACGGCAAAGCAGTTCTCACAAAAGAAGAACAGTCCTTGATTATTACAGCAATTATGTTGGGTGTCCTTCTGGGTGGTCGCTTAGGGTATATGTTTTTCTATGCGTTTCAGGATGTTATCCATCGACCATGGAGTATTTTTCAAGTCTGGAAGGGGGGTATGGCCAGTCATGGCGGGTTTATAGGCGTGATGATTGCCTGCTGGTGGACCTCGAAAAAGATCAATTTAAATTATTTACAACTTGGTGATATCTTATGCCCCCTTGTTCCACCTGGAATTTTTTTAGGTCGCATTGCTAATTTCATCAACGGGGAGTTATGGGGAAAGGTTACTAATGTTTCCTGGGCTGTGATCTTTCCACAAAGCGCTCCATTTGGAACCCCTCTCGAATTAATTGTGCCCCGGCATCCTTCGCAACTTTATGCCGCCACATTGGAAGGATTGGTTCTATTGATTTATAGTCAATGGAGATTCTGGAGAACAGGAGTTTTGGCAACACCTGGTAGATTGTCGGGAGAGTTTTTTGTTTTTTATGCGGTGGTAAGGATTTTTGGTGAACAATATCGAGAGCCAGATGCCCAACTCATTTTGGACCTCAGCCGAGGCAGTTTTTACAGCTTTTTTCTTTTAGCTTTGGGTGGTTTTCTCATTCTCCGTTCAAAAAAAACGGTCTGATTTCATCCGCCTTAGCCATTTTTTGTAAATAATTTTAAATATATTTTGTGTATGTTAAACCGTTTGTTTAATAGTTATAATAATAGAAAACTATAGTTATAAAATTTTTAATGTAAATTTGGTTTTGGCAAAACAATGATTTTTTTGCTATTTTATTTATACCTAGTTATAATAATAATTAACACTAGTTTTAAATTAAAATTTTTATAAAGAAAATGGTAAAAAATCAGGCCAAAGAGATCCAGGCTTACCTGTTGGATAAAATCCCGGTGCATCCAAAAAACATTGTCGCAAAAGCATCGAAGGCTTTTGCATGCAGCCGAACCACCGTGCACCGGCATTTGAAGCGCTTGCTCCAAGATGGAAAAATAATCAAGTCTGGCACTACAAGACAAATCCAGTATTTTCTAAAGACCGAAAAAAACAAGGAGGTGATGGTTTCCTTAAAAAATAAAGTTGAGGAACATAAAGTTTGGCAAGAAAATTTTCAACAAGATTTTAAGGCGCTTCCTAAAAATCTTCGTGATATTTGTGAATACGGTTTTTTAGAAATACTCAATAATGCTATTGATCATTCAGAGGGAACTGAGGTAAAAATATTTTCAGAGTGGACATCGGAATCACTTGAGTTAATGATTGGCGATAACGGCATCGGAATTTTTAAGAAGATAAAAAACGCATTGAATTTAAAAGGCGAGCGCGAAAGCGTTCTTCACCTCTCCAAAGGAAAATTCACTACTGACAGGGAGAATCATACTGGCGAGGGAATTTTTTTTACTTCGCGTGCTTTTGATAATTTCCGAATACTTTCGAGAGGGTTGTCATATATAAGAGATAATAAGAATGAAGATTGGTTTTTAGATTCATCGATGGCCTTAATTGTTGCAGGGACAGCAGTAAAAATGACTATAAACCTTAATTCAAAAAGAAGATTGCAGGATATTTTTTCCGAGTTTGTAGAAGAAAGCTCAGATGGAATACCAAACTTTGATAAAACAAATATTATTGTAGAACTCAGCAAGTTAGGCGACGAGCGCTATATTTCACGTTCTCAAGCAAGACGCATTATTTTGGGGTTGGAAAAATTCAAATATGTAGTTTTAGATTTTAGAGGTATATCAACTGTCGGCCAAGGTTTCGTTGACGAGGTATTTCGTGTGTTTAAAACCAAATATTCCGGAACAAAGATTGAGTATAAAAACGCAAATGAAAATGTGCAGTTTATGATCGAACGAGGCCTAACCTAGTTTCATCAACAAATTTGAAGATAGGTGCTTTGATAAAATTAAACAATCGATCAAAAATCATTGAATAAATTTGGGTAATAAAAAAATATGGATATAAAATCCGGATTGTTAGCATTGATGTTTTTTATTTTGCCTGAGGCGGATTTGAAAACAATAAACGGAAAAGTAATCTCAATTAAAGACGGAGATACTTTTTCTATAAAAGATCAACGAGGAAAGTTTTATAAAGTGCGACTTGCGGATATTGATGCGCCGGAAGTAGTTCAGCCTTTTGGAAGGCCAGCAAAAAGATTAATAGAGGATCTGGCATTAAATAAGATCGTACGCATCAATTACACCCAGGTAGATAAGTACAAACGCTTAATAGGAGAGGTTTTTTTACCAAATGGAAAAATTTTAAATGAAGAAGCTTTGAGGGCAGGTTTGGCATGGCACTATAGGGTTAAACATCCGCATAGTACATATTTGGAAAAAATGGAGTATAAGGCTTGGAAGAAAAAAATAGGTTTGTGGGTGCAGGAAAAGCCTATTCCGCCTTGGGAATTTCGTCGTGAAAAACGAGTTCCAACACCCCCCTCTAATAAAGCCAATATGGATTACGATCTGATTTTAACTTACGGAATCATTGGGGACCCCAAAACCAAAATATACCAATGGCCAACGTGCAAAGGCTACCCCAAAAACCACAAAAACCACATTCTCTTTGGGAACCTTTCGGATGCCGAGGTTTTAGGATACAGGGCTGCGAGAGGCTGCGAGAAAATTAATTAGTCACAATATTCCTTACATATTGACGAAAGAAATTGAGTTTTTCACAATCATTTTTTGTCCTAGAACGTCTTCTTGCAATTGTTTAGGACACTTGCACTAAGGGTTAATTGTGGTGTAAGCTGACGCATCGTATTTATACAAACAGAAGTGTATTGAGCTAATTTCGAAAATTATGATTTCAGAATTACTGTCACCCGCTGGAAGCCCGGAAAAATTAAAATATGCGTTAGCCTATGGCGCAGACGCAGTTTATGCTGGAATCCCAAAATTCTCTCTCCGGGCCAAGGAAAATCCATTTAAAGATCACTCGCTTAAAGAAGCCATAGATTACACTCATAAGTTGGGAAAAAAAATTTATATAACGGCCAATATACTTCCGCCAAATAGAAAAATTGAATCATTTAAAAAATCTTTAGCCCAACACGCCGAAATGGGACCGGATGCTTTTATTATGGCGGACCCTGGAATGATTCAGTTTGCCTTAAAGGAGTTTCCTGAAATACCTGTTCATTTATCCGTACAAACGAACACCATTAATTGGCCATCTGTTGAATTTTGGCATGACTTGGGAGTGAAGCGAATTATTTTGTCGCGCGAATTAACCCTGGAAGAAATCACGGACATTCATAAACACGTTTCAGGTATGGAATTGGAAGCTTTTGTACATGGTGCAATTTGTATCGCTTACTCGGGTCGATGTTTATTATCTAATTATTTTAATCACCGAGATGCAAATCAGGGAACTTGCACCAATAGCTGCCGATGGGAATATGATATCCATGAGGAAAAGGGTAACGATATGGAGGAATACCAGCCTATCAAAGGCCAATACGCAATTGAAGAAAAGCAAAGGGATGGAGAATTAATGCCGATTGAAGAAGACGAACACGGCACTTATATAATGAATTCGAAAGATCTCAGAGCTATTGAGTTGCTGGGCCCAATGAAGCAGGCGGGAGTAACCTCATTTAAAATTGAAGGTCGTTCGAAATCAATTTATTATCTTTCATTGGTGACTAGAGCCTACCGACAAGCGATCAACGATTTAGAAGAAAACCGAAAATTTGATCCGAGCCTAATTGAAGAAATCGGCAAGACAGCAAATCGAGGTTTTACCTCAGCATTTTTAATTTCTGCCGCAAACCGCGAAACGGAAAGATTCGATTCTGTACAGGAATCCAACCAGCCTCAGATATTTGGAGGGCAAGTAGTTAATCAGCGGCCTGGATGGATGGAGGTGGATGTTAGAAACAGAATGGAGTTAGGAGACGAAACCGAATATCTTTCCCCAAACGACCAATATAAATTTAAAATTAAGGCCATGGAAACTACCACGGGCAAAAGTATTTCGGTTGCCCATGGTGGTAATGGAACCATTTGGATTCAAGCGGATAAATCAGTTGAACCTTTTGCTTTATTGAGCTTGCTAAAAAACACTCCTACAAATACGCAAGCTTAATTTTAAAGAGGAAGATATTGTCTCGGGATATTTTATTTATCATCATTTTTTGAAGAATTTGCCCAAGCTATGGTAACCAGAATCCCTATTACCAGAATTATCAATAACCAATCTGTAAAACTACTTATCTTGTAGTCGAATATATCTTTTGCAAGTGTGCCGTCAAAAGCCAGGGCGAGAATCGTGACGATTAGGAGTATAAAAATTTTCTTCAAAGATTGTTTCCTAGAAACGATAGAGATATCTCCATAGGAGATTTCATACAAAGTATATTCTCAGTCTATTGATTGCAAAGGATAAATCCCTTTGCTCTTCTTTGGAAGCAACTTATAATAGATATTTCTTTTTAGGATTCCAGCGAAAACAAAGCAAATTTTTTCTTAACACTAAACTACATAAACTTATGGCCGTCCCAGTTTTTCAAGCATTTAAAATAGGTTCTTATATTATTAGGCAAAAAATGAAAGGAAACAAACGTTATCCCTTGGTAATGATGCTTGAACCTTTATTCAGGTGCAACTTGGAATGTATTGGTTGTGGGAAAATCCAAAAACCTAACGAAATCTTGAAGCAAAACCTGAGCCCAGAAAGATGTTTCGAAGCAGCCCGGGAAT
>CAZMXD010000123.1:0-5880 GCA_964570185.1 uncultured Nitrospina sp.
CAGTTCTTTTGTAAACATTGTTCTAGGATTTGATGCGTCGCTAGAGCAATAGAACGAGCCCAAGTAGGTGAACCTATTTGATCATCAACAATACGAAGTGTGTCTTTTTCCTCTGCCATTTTTTTAATAGTTTTTAAAAAACTTTTACCATGAAGACTATAAACCCAGCCAGTTCTTAAAATAAGATAAGGAATCATTACTTCCCCTATAGCTTTTTCTCCCGCTAGTTTTGACTTGCCATAAGAACTTAATGGGCAAGGAGAGTTTTCCTCTTTGTAGGCAGTATTAGAATGACCATCGAAGACATAATCGGTGGAATAATGAATAAGGCCTGCTCCAAGTATTTTTGCTGTCTTAGCCAGGATACCTGGTACGATTCCATTTATTGTCATTGCCAACTCAGGTTCTTCTTCTGCTTTGTCAACCGCAGTGTAGGCAGCCGCATTGATAATGATGTCGGGGCGGGTGTCTAGAATTACAGGTTCGATAGAATTGGGTTTGGAAAAATCAAGCTGCTCCCTCGTAAAAGCAACAAGGGTTCCAAGTCCTCCTAATAGTTTGTTTAACTCTCCGCCTATCTGGCCATTTTTCCCTATTAGAAGAATTTTCATAAAAGCAAGTTTTAAAGAGTAGGTTGGTTAAAGGATTTTTTTACAATTATGTTTATACGTTGCCGATCATACGCGCCAAATATTGACCATATTCGTTTTTATTCAAGGTATGAGCGAGTTTGGCTACATCCTCTGCAGATATCCAACCTTTGCAAAAAGCAATCTCCTCAGGGCAGCAAACCATCAGGCCCTGCCTTTTTTGTATTGTTTCAATAAAATTAGAAGCATCGAGCAGAGAACAGTGCGATCCTGTATCTAACCAAGCGAAACCTCTGCTCATTCTTTCGACAGATAGCTGGGACTGTTGAAGATAAACTCGGTTTACATCGGTGATCTCCAACTCGCCTCTGGCGGAGGGTTGGATCGAATTTGCAATATTTACTACTTGATTGTCATAGAAATACAATCCCGTTATTGCGTAATGGGATTTGGGTTGAGAGGGTTTTTCTTCAACTCCGACAATCTTGTCATTACTATCAAATTCAGCTACGCCATAGTTTTCCGGATCCTTAACCCAATAACCAAAAACAGTGGCACCTTTCACACGTTTCTGAGCTATTTCCATTAAGCCAGGCAATTCGTTTCCGTAAAAAACATTATCGCCAAGAATAAGACTGCAGCCGTCGTTGCCAATAAAATCTTTTCCAATAAGGAAAGCTTGTGCCAATCCATCGGGACTTGGTTGAATTCCGTAAGTAATATTGACGCCCCACTGATTTCCATCCTTGAGTAACTCTTGAAACAAAGGTTGATCCTGAGGAGTAGTGATAACAAATATATCGCGAATGCCGGCCAGTAATAGCGTGCTTAAGGGATAGTAAATCATTGGTTTGTCATAAAGCGGCATCAGCTGTTTACTAACTACCTGGGTCAAGGGGTAGAGGCGAGTCCCTGATCCACCCGCAAGTATAATTCCTTTATTGATCATATTTAATCCCTTAGGTTTATGTGAGGCCCAAGCGTGTGCCTTTATAGGCGCCAGACATTACACGGCTTACCCAGTTCTTATTGTTTAGATACCACTCGACGGTTTTTCGAAGACCAGTTTCAAAAGACTCTTGTGGCCTCCATTCCAGTTCCGTTTGGATTTTGGTTGCATCGATGGCGTAACGTCGGTCATGGCCAGGGCGGTCTGTTACAAATTGAATTAAGTTTTGATGCGGACGAAACTTAGAATCTGGTACCAATTCATCCAATATATTACAAAGGGCTTGAATCACTTCAAGATTGCTTTTTTCATTGTGCCCCCCGATGTTATATACATGCCCGAGTCTCCCTTTTTCCAATACCCGTAAAATGGCTTTGCAATGATCTTCTACAAACAACCAGTCACGAATTTGTTTGCCATCTCCGTAAATAGGCAGAGGTTCTCCTTTTATTGCGTTATGAATCATTAAGGGTAATAGTTTTTCAGGGAATTGGTAAGGCCCATAATTGTTAGAGCAATTCGTTGTTATTACAGGCAAACCAAAGGTTTTAAAATAGGCTCGTACCAGATGGTCGGAAGAGGCCTTTGAAGCTGCATAAGGTGAATTAGGCGCATAGGGGGTATCTTCGGTAAACAATCCGGTTTCACCTAGAGAACCGTATACCTCATCCGTTGAAATATGTAAAAACCGGAAATTTTTATTTGAGGGTTTTGAGGCCATGTAATTCCGTGCTGCTTCCAGTAACTCAAATGTTCCCACAACATTTGTTCGAATAAAATCTCCGGGAGAATCAATAGATCGATCAACGTGTGATTCTGCGGCAAAATGGACAATATAGTCTATCTGGTGAGTTTTAAATAATTTGATCATATTGTCCCTGTTGCAAATATCACCATTAATGAATATGTAATTTGGGTCATTTTCTATCGAAGATAGTGTGTCCAAATTCCCCGCATAGGTGAGCTTGTCATAGTTGACCACCTTTGCCTGATTTGATTTCATCAGATTCAGGATAAAATTCCCACCAATGAACCCGGAACCGCCTGTAATAAAAAATGTTTTCATTTCTTTAAAATTCAATGCTAAAACAGGTATTGTAGAGAAAATCAGGAACAACTTGTGGAAAGTATAAGCGTTTAAACCTTTATTTTCAAGATAATGAACCTTTCAAGTTCTGTCGTTAAGTCGGTATAAACCATCCTAAACTAAAATTTTATGTCATTCTCATATTCCGTTGCAGTGGTAATTGTTAACTGGAACTCTGGTCACTATTTAAGAAAATGTCTTCAAAGTTTGAAAGCCCAAAAACTTAAGCCCGCTCGGGTTCTTATTGTAGATAATGCAAGTACGGATGATTCGATTTCAGGTTTAGAGAAAGAATTTGAGAATTATGAAATTATAAGGCTGGAAACTAACAAGGGTTTTGCTTTTGCCAATAACTTTGCCGTTAAAAAAATAGATGATTGTAATTGGGTTGCATTCTTAAATCCAGATGCATTTGCGCATCCAGAATGGTTGGAAAAACTAATTGATGCCGCTAAAAAATTTCCCGAATATAAATCTTTTGGCAGCCATATGCTAAAACATGGGACTGACAAGATGGATGGAACGGGAGATATTTATCATGTTTGCGGTTCTGCGTGGAGGCGAGATTATGGGGTGCCGTCTTTAAAGGTCGATAGAGAGGCGGGGGAGATATTTTCTCCCTGTGCGGCAGCTTCTTTTATTTGCAAAGACATATTTTCGGAAGTAGGAGGATTTGATGAAAACTTTTTTGCCTATTTTGAAGATGTGGATTTGGGATTCCGATTACAGTTAAAGGGCTATGGATCCCTCTATGTTCCTAATGCCGTTGTAGAGCATGTTGGTTCTGCTACCACTAGTCGTTATAGTGATTTTGCCATTTATCACAGTCAAAGAAACCTTATCTGGTCTTATGTAAGAAATATGCCCGATTTTTGGTGTTTCTTACCACAACATATCTTGTTCAACCTAATTGCATTAGTTTGGTTTTCTCTTAAGGGCAAGGCAAGAACCGTGCTTCAGGCAAAATGGCATGCTTTAAAAGAATTCCCAAGAGTCTGGGCTTTAAGAAAATTGACGCAGTATGAAAGAAAGGTGGATGCTTCTTTTGTGCTCAATAAAATGAATCGTAATTTTTTAATGCCTTATTACGGTAAAAAAAGGTTGCTCTAATTTTAAGAGGCAATCTGCTGAAGCAGATTTTTTATTTGAGTTTTTAAGTCGGGACTCTTAACTAAAGAAAGCGCTTTGTTTAGATGAGCTCGAGCGAACTCCCTATCCCCTTTTAAATCTATAATTAATTTCCCAAGATTATAATGTGTATCTGGAATTCCTGGGTAAATGCTCAATGAATTTTTAAACTCCACTAACGCTTTTTCAGGCTCGTTGCGACTTAGGTATATAAGGCCCATATTGTTAAAAGCTTTCGCTTTGATTTTCGGATCACCTTTTATTTTTTGGTAGATTTTCAGAGCCAAATCGGTTTTGCTAAGCTCCTGATAAATTTTTCCAAGCATTAATAATCCTGAGGGAGATTCGGGATTTTTAGAGAGGTATTTTTTTAAATATTTTTTTGCCTCAGAAAAAAATCCCAGTGCGAAATTTACATGTGCCAGGCTGAAATCCAATGTGGGTGGCATGGGATATCCCCAGCGATATTTATCGTAACGGTCTCGCGCCATTTCCAATGTGATTTTTGCTTTTTCATGCCAGCCTCTGGAAGCGTAGTAAGTTCCCAGATTTAGATAACCTAAAGGAATGGTCGGATCTAATTGAATAGCTTTTTTAAATTCCTTTTCTGCAAAAATGAAATTTTTATTGTCGGCATGAATGCTTCCCAAGTTGCTGTGGGCAAAAGATTTATAAAATGCCGATGCATTAGATCTGGAAAGTCGAACTAAGGTGACAACTGCTTTTCCGTGCTCCTTTTTTTCAAGATAAAAATGACTTAGATTGTGTAATACTTTTAAATCGACAGGAGATTTTTTCAACGTATCTTCCCAAAGAGAAATATTAGATGTGTAAACAGAATTTCTTTTTATGGTCAAAGATCCCTGAATAATCACTATTAGAAAGATTAAGATCAGCCATTTTCTAAAACGTACGGATGATTGCTTAACAAGGCAATTATAAAAGATAAATGAAATTAAAAAAGCGGGGCCAATAGCGGGAAGATACAAGTTTCTTTCACTTAATAAATCAATGCGAGGTACAAAACTATTGGTAACAGAAATGGTCAGGATAAACCAAAAAATGGAAAATGGTATTACAGGTTCTAAGCTTTTAAATTTTTTTATAATCAATATTATTAATGTTAACCATAATAAAACAGGCAACCCTTTAAGCAAGCCATTCGTTAGCCAGTGGCTTGTAAAATCATAATCAAACACGAGATTGACGGGGAAAAAGCAGAGTTTTAATGCGTAAGCAACGACCTTTGCTTGTGTAACGAAATATTTTAAATTCAGTTTATCTATAGCATTTATGAACGTTTCTTGGAGGCGATACTGAAAAATAATCAAGGCTAGAATTGAAACTAAAAAAGGAAAATAAAGAAATGCCAGTCGGGTTTTGAGCGGGCACCAGTGTTCCTTATTTATAAAACAAACTTCGTAGAGAACTATGACTGCTGGTAAGGTTAGGCTGGTTTCTTTGCTGAGCATCGCCGCCATGAAAGAAATAAGGGCAAGCAAGTAAAACGAAACCCGAGAAGCTTTTCCAGAGACCTTTTTAAGACTTCCAAGAATAAAGAATAAAATGGCAAGTAAATAAAAAAATGCCGCTATTCCGCTGGCTCTTCCTGAAAGGTAAGTTACGGTCTCCGTGCTCAAAGGATTAGTCGCAAATAAAACAGACGTCAAGCCAGCAATGCCAAAGGCTTGGCTTGCTTTTTGGTTTTTTCCATATTTTATAGTTAAGTAAGTAATAAAAAATAGTGTTAGAGAAGTGACAAGGTGGAATGAAATATTCACCAAATGGTAACCCATTGGGTTTAAACCGCCTAAGAAATGGTTTAGGCTGAAGCTAAGAAAAAAAAGGTGTCTGTAATATATGGAGGGAAAACTAATTCTATTTTCAGGATTTATAGAATAGATGAACTGTGTGGGCGTGTAAAGGCTAATATGATGTAGTACGGCATTGTCATCAAAGTTAAAAGGCGCATTAAGAGTATTTGCAAAAGAGAAAAGGACCAGAAGTAATAAGACGATACCCATGTATAAAAAGGAACTTTTCGATTTCATAGTATCAGTCATGCTGGTTTTTTTTCTCTTGTCCTCTTAAAATTGCTACAAGTATTGCAACGTTGATAACTATAA
>CAZMXD010000124.1:0-5839 GCA_964570185.1 uncultured Nitrospina sp.
GCTCAATACCTTCCATGCCAAGCCATTCAATTTCCTCTAAAAATGAAATTTTATCTGCAATAGTGTCCATAAGTTTTCTGTTATCATCATAAGTATATTCATTCAACCTTTCTTGAATATAATCAAGGTCCGTTTTTAATCCCACATCCAAATTTTCACGCCATAAAACCGCATAAGCTAATCGAAACACATCATTGATGTTCATTTCATGTTTAATCATAGGTTTTAACCTAATAATACCTTGTGACGAGAATACCGTTTCGTATACATTGACCTCTTGAGAGTTTTTCAATTCAAAAGGTAATTTCCAAATATTATGTTTTTCATAGTTATCAATAAAAGAAAAAATATGGGCCGGCAACACCTTTTCTACGCAAACGATATTGTTACATTGAACGCCATAACTACAAGGAGCACAAGATATACGGGCCTGAAAGATAAGATGACCAGATGAGAATGGAGCCGTCTCAAAAGGGTGCGCATGAGCAAAAAATAATCCAATAACCTTTGTTTTGAGAGCTGCAGATAAATGCATTGTTCCTGTATCATTAGTAATCAGATAAGAACAACCTTTTAACAACTCTGCCAATTGATTTAAATCTGTTTTACCAGTTAAATCTATAATGCTATTTTTCTTATTACTCAGTCGCATCATTTCTTTGGCAGATTTACTTTCCGATGCCACCCCGAAAAGGAATATGCGAGCATTCAGTTTTTCCACTAACAAATCCGCCAACTTTGCAAATGACGCCGTAGACCATCTTCGATTTTCCAAGCTGGAACCGATCTGAAATCCAATAATCAAATTATTTTTAGCATCATTAAATAAGGTTGTTACAAATTCATCATCAGAAAAATAATATTTGCTTTCTGTTACTTGAATTTCCTTTCCAGTTGGATCAATTCCACCACTTCTGGAAAAAATTTCAACAAGATTAAATTCGTTAAAACTTCGGTTGAAAGGTTCTGTCCCGAAATATTGCATCCATGGATGACCAGTCATGCGATCACCAGAGTTGTTGCAGTGGAAACCAATAACATTCTTTACTTTAAGATAGTAGACCATCAAAGCACTGAATCTTGAATGACTCAAGTTTACCAACATATCATAAGACTTGCTTCGAATATCATTTAGCTTGGATTCAAGATAACGATAAATTTTTACCCACGACTCATCTTCCCAATTATCTAATTTCTCAAACTGTCTTAAATTAAAAGTTATGGATTCATCTATATCCGGAATTAATGAAGTAGCATTTTCAAAATCACTCGATACCATTAAAGTTATTTTTGAATTGGGGTATTTCTGTCGAAGACCTTGGATTAAAGGTGTGGTCTGAATTAAGTCACCCATACGGGTTAAACTAAGTATTAATATATTTCGAGGCAAAACTAAACTTTCTCCTTGATTAATTGGTCCAGCATTATTAGCAATGTTTCATTATCATCCAAATCACCATCGCCGTTATGAACATGGTTTGCTAAAGTTTTCAATGAAAAGTTATTCGCTCCTTTAAATTTCTTTAAATATTGACCTAATTCTGTATTTTCTCCTGCTTTTGAAATACAGTACGCCAATGGATCGAGCCTGTTTTTTTCAATATCTTTTAGAGTATCTAATCTGTTTATGAAAATATGCAGTAACATCTCATGCATTCGATGCTCAATGGTATGCTCATTTAAAACTCTTTTATAAGATCGATTTGCTATTGCTTGTCTTAAATTTGGATTTTCTAAATAATAATTTATTTGATCTTTCATTTCGTCTAAAGAGTGAAAAACTATTAATTCTTCATCCAAATTGAATAAATTTATCAAATCAGAACGATGATCCAATATTTGAAAACCTTTGCAGGCAGCTATTTCGAAAGTTCGTGGATTGACAAAATCTCCCTCTGGATTAATGCCATAATGAAAAGTGGAAGAATGTAGATTCAGATTTATTTTACCAGTATTGTAAATTTTGACTATTTCTTCAGTTGTGACGCGCTTATTATTATTTTGAATTTTTTTTCCAAGGGGTGATTCTAAATTCCATCCTGTTCCCCAAATTTTAAAGTCATACTCCAACAATCTAGGGAAAGATTGCACACGATTATGATAGGCCGCTCCTAAAAATGCGATATCAGCTTGATAATGCTTTTTTTGATCTAATGGAATATTTAAAGGTCGATGAACGTTAGGGTGCGCAGCCTGTGGGAGATAATAAAAATCTTTCACCCCCAAATTTGTTAATTCTGAATGAAATTCATCCTTTTGGATTGTAAAAAAATGGTCATAGCTAGTCGAGATCTCTTTCCAATAAGTAAGAGTTCTGAAATCTTCAACAAACCAGAAAGCAATAGGAATATTTAGTTCTTTTAAACGATGAATTGCTTCGGCACTTAATGGGGCCTGAGCTAATGCAAGTATAAGATCGGGTTTATATTCAACAGCTTTTGCAGCCACCACCTCCCCCATTAATCCTATAAATTTTTCAGACAAAATTTCCGCATTTGCTTTAATTTTAGTTGTATCCTTTAATGAAAAAAACGCATCTGCAAATTTATCACAATCTACCGCTTCCACTTCATGCCCTAGATTTTTTAAACCTTCCAAACAATAATTGGCTGTAGGAAGAGAGCCGCCATAAATTGGTTTGACAACCAATACCCTTAATGATTTTTGTAATAAAATTTTACGGGTATCAACTCCTTTTTCCAACTGCTGATAATAGGATTCTCCAATCCGGACAGAAGGCACATGCCTAAAAATATTCCAATTTAAGGGTTCATATCGGGCCAATAAACTCGCGGGTGTTTCTGCAATTCTAAATCGAACTCTGGGTAAAAAAGGGGAGAGATCAACGGATGACATAAAAGCCTTAAAGAGAGTCATTAAAGGCTCTATTACTGTTACCTCACCTCTTTGCGCTAAGGGTAAAATGTGATATCCAAACCCTAATCCAAAAATCACGGTCCGAGAATCATCTTTAAATTGGAAGTCACAAGTGATCTTTTGACCTTCTTTTTTTGGATTGTACAAACTATGTAGACTAATCCCCGTTATTTGTGGTACGGGAGCTCCATCCTTAGAAAAAGTTATTTTTACGTTTTCAGGAAAATTTATTCCCTTAACTCGATTAGCAAGTGAAGGATCGTATTTTTGAAGAAGTTTTATATTATTATCGAAAATTCCCATGGTAATCCTTATTCAACAAATACAGCGCGCACGCTATTTTGGAATTCCAAAGCATATGGATGTTTTGGGTCAAGGGATAAAACATCATCCAAGGTTCGTAAAGAATCTTCAATATTACCCATTTTAAATTGGAGCCCAGCCAGGGCAAACAGCATATTCAAGTTGGTAGGATAAATTTCTAAAAATCTGTTCAAATATTCATAGGCACGATCAAATCGCTCTATTTTATAGGAAAGATCAATTAAAGATTTTTTGGCAATTAAATTATCTATATTTAAATCCAACGCCCGACAATAATTAACTTCGGCATCGATAAAGTTTCCTGTTTTTGACTTTAAAATACCTAATGCGCAATATGCCTTATCAGATAGAGGGTTTATCATTATAGCTCGATTTAAATTTATTTCAGCTTGTTTGGTATTTTCTCTATACAACTCTATTAAACCTAACCCCAACCATGATTTATAATTTTCCGAATCACACCTTTTAGCTTTAATAAAACTAGCTTCTGCTTTTTCTGGCTCTTGCATTTTCATATAACAATTCCCTATTCCAGCTAATGCCTCTGCGCAATTAGAATTTGATTTTAATACAGTTTCAAATTTATTCATTGCTATTTCATATTTTTCATCTTCATAGTTACACAGTGCTTCACTCAAAATATTTTCCAAATTTGTCTCATTTAGTGATTCAGCTTGCTTTTCTGAACATGATTTTCCGGCAATTATTTTATATTGGAACACAAAAAATCGGCGTACCTCTTCTGGTGTTAGGTCGGTTATAGATATTCGGCCTAATTTAATCGCGGCTGGACTTTTATTCTGAAAGTTTTCATATTTTGGATCCAATGTTTCTTCAATCCCTTTGATATAAAGTCCTGCATTTTTGACTAGTTTTTCTATTTCCTTTAAGGTAAAGAACCTTAAATGTGTTTCATCAAGAATTCCTTCCTTTTGATAAGTCCAGTTGCCCTCAATTAATTCGTGGACTACCCCATAAAATTGAACATTAGGAATGCTCATTATTATTGTTCCATCTTTCTTCAAAACCTTTTTTACTTTTTGAAGGGCCGAAAGAGGATCGACTAAATGCTCTAAAACATCGGCAAAAATAATGCAGTCAAATGATGCTGGGTTATAGGGAATTTCTATTTTTTCGATATCTCCTGCAATTACATCGTCTAATACATCTCCAGCTAATTCCGCAGCATTTTCATTCAACTCAATACCAGCCACAAATACTCCTACCCTTTTTTTAAGTTCCTTACCAGTCATTCCCTCCCCGCAACCCACCTCCAATATACAATTAGCCTTTTCCGGGATAAGAGGTATTAAATCTTTACGAATATTTTTGTAATAGTTATCAGGCTTTTCCCTAAGACAAGTTACATGCTTTCTTGAAGAAATTTCTCTATTCAGAATTCTCATGAGCTGGTTTGCACGGTGCAAATAAGTATGTTTTTCTAAAACTTCCTGTCGTCCTTGTTCGGCAATGGTATCTCTTTCTTTGTCATTTTTAAGATAATAGGATATCCGTTCCTCTATTGTTTCATCTTTATAAAAAATAAGATGCTTTTTGTCATCGAACAATTCCTCAAGACCGCTATCTTCAGCGTGATCTGTAATCAACATACTCCCAGAACAAAGAGCCTCAAAAACACGCATATTTAAATCATTGTTGATAGCATTGTTGAAAATAATTTTTGATTTGGAATAATGCAAGGCCATATCATTCATAAATTTTCGGTCACAATTTAAATCAAAATGTAATCCTATTCTCTCCAGAAGCTGTTTCCTTCGATGTTTTATATCAGGGATCGTACCTACAAAACCAACATCCCATTCCTTTTCTGTCTCAACTTGCCCATGAATTTCGGGATCACAAGCAAGGGGAAGCCAGAAAACATTTTTTATCCCTGCCTGTTTCATTTTTTCTACATAAGCTTTTTGCGCCAAAAAGACAAAATTAAAACTTTTTGCTATTTCCAAGTGTTTCTCATAATTGATATGGTTATCTATGAGATAACAAACCTTTAAGAAATCAAAATTCTTCAAATCACGTGGAATTTGCCCCAGCCCAGTTTCTATCCAAAAATATAGATCTGGCTTCCACCCTATAGGAAGATCAGCCAATACATCTTGCAATAATGTATTATTACCTCTTTTTATATCTTGGGGTCTAGCTTCCCAATTTAAAGCTTCCAAGTTCCAGATTTTTTTTATCTCGTCATTAATCTGTTCACCACATGTCATAACATTATGATTTTTTCTTAATGCTCTTTCCAAATAGTGAGCAGTGGTTGCAGGGTAAGATACAAAATCCATCAGGATATTCTTTTTGATTTTCTCTTCAAAGTTCGGGCTTTCTTGCTGAAGGTTTATCCCTGTATTTACGAGGAAATCTCTAATCGCCAATTCAATAACATTAGTCCAGGACTCAATAAATTTACTAATTGGAAATTTTTGAGCTACTGTCTGTTTGGCGTTTTCACCCAATCTTTCAGCCAAAACCGAGTCTTTCATAAGGATTTTAATACAACGATTTAAATATTGAGGGTCTTCGGAACAAAAACCATTATGACCATCTAGAATTGGAGAGGTTTTATTAGACAAAGTCACAACCGGCATTCCTACAGCCATTGCCTCAAGCATTGCCATAT
>CAZMXD010000125.1:0-5832 GCA_964570185.1 uncultured Nitrospina sp.
TACCCCGCTAATAGGCTCCACGGATATCAGTTTGACTCGTGCCTTTTCAACTTCTCTCAGCAATTCTAATAATATAGATGCCAGCATTTTGTTTCAGGTAAGACTACCTAGAATCCTTCTTGGAGCTATTACCGGGGCGGCTTTGTCAGTAGCAGGTGCAATTTTACAAGCTTTATTAAGAAATGATCTGGCTGCTCCTTTCACCTTAGGTGTTTCAAGTGGTGCGGCACTGGGCGCTGTTATAGCCATTGCGTTAAATTTAAATTTTGCCCTCTTGGGTTTCCCAATTGTTTCTTTATTTTCATTCATGGGAGCATTTGGAGCCATTTTACTGGTTTTCAACCTGGTCCGTACTAGACATGGAGAGTTTCCTACAGGGGTCTTACTCTTAGCCGGTGTAACAGCTAATTTTTTCTTTGCTTCACTAGTGATGTTTATTCATTATCTAGCGAACTTAAGTCAATCTTTCACAATCATTCGCTGGTTAATGGGTGGTTTGGATATCACCGATTACAATACAATTCTGACTGTTTTTCCAATTGTGTTTATTGGAATAATTATTTTGTTATTTGTGAGTCGCGATTTAAATCTTATTAGCACCGGCGTTCATTCCGCTTCCAGTCGGGGTGTAAATGTTGGGAAAATACAAAAAATTGGATTCTTCACGGCATCTCTTATTACTGGAACCGTGGTAGCAACCTGCGGTCCTATCGGTTTTGTGGGATTGATTGTTCCTCATATTGTTCGGTTGTATGTTGGTCCAGATCTTAGAATACTTATACCGGCATCCACTTTATTCGGTGCAAGCTTTTTAGTAATTTGTGACACCTTCGCTAGAACCCTTCTAGCACCGACGGAAATTCCTGTAGGCATTATTACCGCCATGCTAGGTGGGCCCTTTTTTGTCTGGCTTTTAAAACGCAAGAGACCTGGATAAAGGAATTAAAGGGTCTTGTACTGATCTATTTGAGGGTTTAAGTAAATTTTTCTTCCCTTAAGGGTAACTTTAATATATAAATTAACAATTAAAGATTGGAAAGGTATTCGATTTTGCTTAACACAATTAACCGAATTTGATAGACTTTCTGACTTTGCAAGCTTAGTTTTAGGAATAAAATAGATTTCTAGAGTAATAGAAATCGCGTTTCAAAAATTTTCGGTCAAGGGAAGCTTGGTTTAATTCCAACACTGCCCCGCAACTGTATTGGGTACGAAATTCGCTCAATGCCACTGTCTTATTAGATGGGAAGGCGCGAAAAGTAGACAGCCCTGAGTCAGGAGACCTACCGAAATATTATCTCGAGGGAGAAAAAATGAGTATTGTTATAAAAATTGCGCAATCTTTCGAATTAGCTCCAACTAAAGACCTGCCTGATTACACCCTTAAAAACTCTAGACTCTTCCAGTTTCCTGTAAAAAAAATAAGTCCAAGAAATTCGGAGGAGTTGACAATGCATTCAAACATCGTCAAGTGAAGATTAATTCTTATTATGCTTAGGGTAAATCTAATGGGCTATTTAAAACACAAAGTTATTTGCGAGATAAAAATATGAGAAAACAGCCTGGAGCTGACCCCAGAAAACGAAAAGGCCTTATTATCGTCCACACAGGTGACGGAAAAGGAAAGTCAACTGCAGCTTTTGGCCTTGCCATGAGAGCAGCCGGCAATAAAATGAACGTCTTTATCATGCAGTTTATGAAAGGACCGTGGAAAGCAGGAGAAAGAAAAGCATTTGAGAGTTTGTCACCCTATGTGGAAATTGTCCCCATGGGAGACGGTTTTACTTGGGATACCGAAAATATAGAACAAGACAAGGCAACCGCCCGAAAAGCTTTTGAGTTAGTAAAAGAAAAATTAGATTCCGGTAAGTTTGAAATGGTTATTTTTGAGGAAATCAATTATGTACTGGATTACAAATTTCTTCCGGAAGATGAAGTTTTGGAAACCATAAAAAACAAACCAGAGATGACCCATGTTGTCTGTACGGGTAGAAACGCATCAAAGAAACTGATAGAGATGGCCGATCTCGTAACAGAAATGAAAATGATCAAACATCCATTTGCGGAACAAGGAATCCCCGCACAAAAAGGAATTGAATTTTAGAAACAGAAACTTATCTTAACTATAGGTAGCAAGCTATAGTTTTTTAATTACTCTTAACTAATTCCGGTCAAGGGAAGTTTGGTGAAATTCCAACACTGCCCCGCAACTGTAAAGGGAGCGAAAACCGCGGTCCGCCACTGTCAAGCTTGATGGGAAGGTGCGGTGAGTAGGAAGCCCAAAGTCAGGAGACCTGCCGGAATTTTATCTCGAGGGAGAAACAATTGAAAACGAGTAAATTCATTTTAGTCCAATTGATTATTTTTACTTTTTTTATCGTGTCTTCAGGACAGAACCTGTTCGCTGCTGAAATAGAGGAATTAGAAGAAATCAAAGTAACATCTTCTCGCGACACATTAACTACCAAAAATTTCCCAGGATCTCTAACTATATTTAACGAACAAGAAATTGAAACAAAACAGCACCAAACGGTAGAAGATTTACTTCGAGGAGAGTTGGGTTTGGATGTTGTGCAAAGTGGCGGGCAAGGTCAACAAACCAGCATTTTTATGCGAGGACAAGGATCAAAATCGACATTGGTCGTCATTGACGGTGTCCGCGTCAACCCAAATACTGCAGGTCTATTCGACTTTGGTGATCTAACTCTGGACAATATAGAAAAAATAGAAATTCTTAGAGGTCCTCAGAGTATTCAGTGGGGTGCTGATGCCGTAGGTGGAACTATTAATATCGTAACAAAAAAAGGAAAAGGTGCGCCCAAGCACTCTCTATCTTTTGAAGGGGGGTCATATAATACAACTAAGCAATCGATTCGTAGTTCAGGATCTATAAATAAGTTTGATTATTCCTTATCTGCATCTTTGCTCAAAACCTCTGGAATTTCAGCTCTTAATAAGGCTAGTGGTGGAATAGAAGAAGATAGGCATACAAATAAAACTTTTATTTCTAAAATTGGTTATGAAATTAATGATGATTCTCAAATTGAGTTGAGCACGCGTTACACAAAGTCACATGATGAGTTAGATAGTGTCAATGGTCAAGGAAGCGGAACAGATAATAGAAATTCTACTACCATCGACGATTTTTATTTGTCCGCAGTGTTTAAGACCAAATTTAGCGACTGGTGGCATTTTAAAGTAAATCCAAACATGAACTTTCAAGAAGCAGCTACAATTGATACCTCGGAAAACGATCTTTTTAATAATCGCCAATATACCTTTTATTTAGAAAATAACATGAAAGTGCATCCTTACTTTTCAGTTCTTTGGGGAGGTGAGTATGAACGCCAAGAAGGAGCTGCCGATAGTTTGTTTTCTGATTTTGTCTCAGCTTATCAAAAATTCACTGACAATAATGCGTACTTTTTTCAAGGTATCTATGATTATAAAAATATTCTGACCTTAACGGGTGGCTTTCGACATGATATCAATTCAGTATTTGGTGAAGTAACTACCTATAAGTTTGAAGCGGGACGTAGATTTTTAAAGACCAATACACAGTTACATACAGCATATTCTAAGGGTTTTAGAGCACCCACCTTTAATGACTATAACAATAACCCCGATTTAAAATCGGAGGAAACTCAAAGTTTTGAAGTAGGAGTCAGGCAAGGCCTTATGAATGATAAAATAATGCTTGGAATCACATACTTTAAATCATTAACTACCAATTTTATTCAGTCTCACCCTAGTACCTTTGTTACAACAAACTTTGGGAAGTTTTACTCTCAGGGTATTGAAACAGAAGTTGATCTCGAGCTACCCTATAATCTTGCTCTATCCATACGACATACATGGAACGACCACTATTTAGATGAAAAATCAAAATCTGATCATAATCAACCAGGAACACGCCGTCCAAAACAAAAGTTAATTGCCAATCTTACTCATAGATGGAACAATAAACTTGAATCACTTGTAGGTATCTTTGCCAGAGGCTTTGCCAGAGGTTTTGACGCCACAAATTCCACCGAAGGTTTCGTAACCGTTCGGACTGCATTTAGTTATCAATATAGTAAAAAAATTAAACTTACTTTAAGGGCAGAAAACCTTCTTGACCAAGACTATACAGAGGTAGGTGGTTTTAGCGTAGCGGGAAGAAATGTATATGCCGGTTTTGTTTACAATTTTAACTAATAAATATTGTAGCTATTTACTCGCAGATTTCATTATTGTATTTGATGAATATCTATAATGATTGATTAAAAAATATTTCAAATAATTTAAGCAATATTTATGAGATTTTTTCTAATTAAATTTCTGTTCACAATTTCAATGCTTGGGATATATTCTTGTGCACCAAAACCCAAACTGGAAGTTCCAGAACCTTATAAAGCAGGCCAAAATGCATTTCATAAGGTTTGTTCGAACTGCCATGGGTCCGATGCGATGGGTAAACACACCCAGGCACCCAGACTGATTGACCAGGAATATTTAGCTCCCAATTTTACAGATGAAGACATACGAGAGACTATAATAAACGGCACCGATAAAATGCCGCGTCAGAGAAGGAATGTAACCGACAAAGAAATAACGGAAATTATCAAATACCTTCGTTATTCACAAAAGGCCGCGGGCTTGGAACTCGAAGAAGAGGAAGAAGAGGAAGGCTAAACTTTTGCCAATATCAACAATTATAGCTAACTAAATACCCCTCCACCCCCAAACAATTTTTGCAGGGGGTATCTCTTCTAAATCCTTCAACAAATCCAATTTAAATATAAAAAGTTTTCTCTAAAAAAATATCAAGCAATAGTTTTAGGGAATTTGTCATGAAAGCAGAATCCCTTGACAGAACATATGATTTTGGCTAGATTGAGCCCTTCTTATCGCTATTTTTTTATCCTCTCTATTTAATTTCGGAGTTTCAGAATGTCAGATGAAAGTTATATTCAATCATTATTTTCCGATCGTGTCGGTGGAAGCCAGTTTGGTAAAGACACTAAAATCTATAAGTTTGAAAAAATAAAAAGAGCAAAACGTGCCGCTCTCGATGCTAACCCCGGTAAGGAATTATTCGATCTAGGTGTAGGTGAACCGGATGAAATGGCGGATTCCGGTGTCGTAAAATCCTTGCAACTCGAAGCGGAGAAACCGGAAAATCGCGGATACACCGATAATGGAATTGAGGAATTTAAGATTGCCGCTTGCCAATATATGAAAGATGTTTTTGGCGTTGAAAATTTAGATCCAAATAAGCATGTAAACCACCTCATAGGATCGAAACCGGGATTGGCAATGACCCCGGCTGTTTTTGTTAACCCAGGAGACGTCATCCTGATGACAGTACCCGGTTACCCTGTCATGGGAACCCATTCGCAATATCTGGGCGGGGAGGTGGTAAATTTATCCCTTACGGAGGAAAATGGTTTTCTACCAGATCTAAAAAGCATTGATTCCGACATACTAGAACGTACAAAAATTTTATATTTAAATTATCCCAATAATCCTACAGGCGCAAAAGCAACCCATGAATTTTATGAAGAGGTTGTTCAATTTGCCAAACAAAATAAAATTACAGTAATGCAGGATGCCGCCTATGCCGCCCTCACCTACGATGGCAAGTCTGAAAGTTTTCTTACCGTTCCAGGTGCAATGGACGTCGGAGTGGAATTCCACTCGCTTTCGAAGGCTTATAATATGACGGGATGGCGAATTGCTTTTGTCGTGGGTAATGAACTCATTGTTAAAGGCATCTCCCATGTAAAAGACAATATCGATTCAGGCCAATTTGCCGCCATTCAAAAGGCAGGCATTTACGCCCTCGAGCAT
>CAZMXD010000126.1:0-5739 GCA_964570185.1 uncultured Nitrospina sp.
CCTGACCCACCTGTTTTACGAACTACTTCATTAAATTCTTTTATTAAAGGAAGATCTTGAGGAAGAAGATTGTCCATCTTGGGGTTGAACTTTAAATCTGTCGCAAAGTATATAGAAGCAGCACTTAATATCAACGCAGACAAAAGAATCGTCCCAGGAAACTTTTTTGTAATTTTTTTATAGAACCAATTAAGAATGGAATTCATACTTATTGAAAAAATGCGGCTTTTCTTTGAATATTGCAAATAGCTATTAAATGGCCTACCATACACCTAACTTTGTATCTTAAATACCATTAGTTTTCAAAATTTTAAAAACCCCTCTCAGGCTCACATATCTTCTCCCGGCACCCGATAAAGGATGCTTAGTATGCCAGTAACCAATCTTGAATCTTCACAAACGAAACAATCCCCCTGTATATGCTGTGGATCGTTAAAATTTATACCAGTCTGTCTTAGAGAAGACAACACACTCGTTGTTCATTGTCAAGAATGTCATCTGGAATTTGTTAATCCTTTGCCGACAATAAAAGCAATGCAGGAGAATTACCAAAAAGAAATGACGGATAATGAGTCAGGCTCAGGACTTCACTCAAATTATATTCTGGAAAGACAAAAACGCAAAAAGTCATTCGCAAAACTTTATAACTCTCGACTGAGCTTTATCGAAAGTTTTTACCCTGAAAAAGGAAATTTACTAGATATAGGATGTGGAGCTGGGTTTTTTCTTAATATTGCAAAGGAACGAGGTTGGAATTGCCACGGGATGGAGATCCTGCCTGAATATATAAAATATGCCCAGAAAAACTTTGATCTAAAACATATCCGTTTAGAATCATTAGATGAACCCATTAGTTATGGCGCGAATGCGTTTGATGTCATCACTCTATGGGACCTCATTGAACACTTAAGAAATCCTCTTAAAAGTTTACAAAAAATTAATCGTATCATGAAACCAGGAGGACTCCTGGCAATGTGGACTCCAAATGTTAAGAACTCTATTATTCTGAAAGAAAAATGGACAGGATACAAAATCCTGCAACACTTCTATTTTTTTTCAGAAGACAGCCTAAAAAATATGCTGAAAAAAACAGGTTTCAAAATAGTTTTTTTAAAAACAAATAAAGCTAGAAAAGGATTGTTTGAATTAAAAGGCTTTAACCCCTATGACAAATCAGAAAAACCATACAACCCGATAGAAAGATTCATGCAGTCTGCGAAGAGAGACATAAAAAATACTTTTAACCCACTAACCTACCTCGGGCCTTTATTTGATATAGCGGGCTATGGATTCAATCTATATGTCATTGCGATAAAATCAGATGACTGATGTTTTCAGGCAGGTAGTTGCTCCTTCCTGGCGCAAAAAAAAACCGACAGGGTTTTGACACCCTATCGGTCATAATACTTTTTCGCAAAATATTATTTTGGAATTACTTTAGACGCTTGCGGCCCCTTTTGTCCCATGCTTTTTTCAAATTCCACTTCCTGGCCTTCTTTTAATGTTTTGAAACCTTCCCCTTGAATCTCTGAAAAGTGTACAAAACAATCTTCCCCGTCACTGGACTCAATAAAACCATAACCCTTGCTATCATTAAACCATTTTACTTTTCCCTCAGCCATACCCAATAACCTCCAACATTAAATAAATGGGGAACCTTCGCTCCCTGATTTTCGGGAGTCTGGGCCGCTGCCGGAACAAAAATCGCACCTGACACAATTCGAATGCACTTCCCCTGACACAATAATTTCTATGCCAAGATATTGATTCAATTACTACGACACATCTCCCCTATTTTGACTCCGAAATATTAACATAAAACAACTTTCTCACCTAGCTTAAAACCAAACAAAAATATTACCTTTGAAAATACACAAAATTATTCTTTTAAAATTTTTTACACAAATTAAATCAACTATTTATACAAATACTATCCACTAGATTCTTTCCTTCTTTAATCATAATTATTATTTTTGTTTTTGGAGAAAAAGGACCGAAGCAAAAAAACTATCCAGCCGGTTCCTGCCATAGGTAACAGAAAACAAATGTGTTGCAAGAATGCCAAACTCAATGAAGTTTCCGAAGAGATCCCTGAGAATTTATATATTAAAAAAGCGGTGGCTTCATAAACCCCAAAGTTTCCTGGAGTTAAAGGGAAAATAGTGGCAAGATTCAAGGCGGCCATCACTAAAATAGTAGTCCAAAAAGGAAGCTCCTGCCCCAAACCTTTTTGTACGGCCCATATTCCCAAAACCTGAAAAGCCATCATTAGCAGCGATAAAGCTAAACCTAAAATAAATACTCGGTAATCTTTCAACACCTCCAAGTGTCCTGCCCATTGAGATATAAATACCTTTATTTTAAAAAATGAGGATGGAGAATCTTTTTCATTAAGGGTTTGCTTTGGCATTTTATGAGCTGCGTAAAACATAAGCACAGAAAATATGAGAATTAATACAATAAAAGTTTGAATACCTTGTTGCATTTCTTCTGGTAATGGAGAAAAACTAGCAGTCAAAGTAAGAACACCAACTTTGACCATGCCTTCCATCATTTGATCCAAAGCCAACACGGACAAAGCAACCGAATGTTTAATTTTAGCCAGCTTCGAAAACAAAACAAGGCCTACGGCATGACCCCCGGGAAATGGCAAGGTATTGCATGAGGTTGACATAAAGGTATTTATTTGGAACAGTTTCCAAAAAGGGATGGAAACGTCTCTAGGGATAAGTACGGACCATAACGTAGTCCAAACAAGCAGAATCGAAAAATTAAAAAAAAATGCAACGACCAACCATCTGCCATTAGCATTCCCGATTTCTTTTGAAACACGATTAAAATCAACCGACTTAAAGAATTCGTAAAAAAAGTATGCGACAATGCACCAGATCATTACGATCAGAATTTTCTTTTTCAAAACAACATCCCTGTTTTTTTCTAGAGCTGGTGAGACAATCAGAAGTCAATCATTATTTTAATTCTAATCTATGATACACCTCGTCCCCTAATCGAAAACGTATTCTATGGAAGATTTTACTTATCGTCTGATATCGTTTTGCGGTTTTATCATTTTATCAGGAATTGCCTGGGTTACTGGCACGCGCAACAAAATTAAAATAGAAACAATTTTGGGTAGCGTTTTTCTTGCCTGGGCGTTGGGTGCTTTGACCTTTTGGTTTAAAGAGTCCAGATTTGTCTTGGCATGGATCAATGACGTTTTAATTGCCTTACTCAATGCTTCCCATAAAGGCTCAATATTTATTTTTGGTCCTTTAGCTTTAGGTCCGGGTCAGACATTACCCGATGGCACACCCTCTGTTGGATTTGTGCTCGCATTTCAAGTATTTCCCTCTGTAATTTTCTTTTCAGCTTTGCTGGGAGGATTATACAACCTTGGTATCATGCAAAAAGTAGTTCAATTATTCTCAAAAGTTTTTAATCGAATTCTTTTTTTATCTGGAGCAGAATCTCTTGCTGCTGCAGCTAATTTGTTTATTGGTATTGAATCAGGATTAACGGTACGACCTTATTTAGCTAAAATGACCCGCTCCGAACTGCTAACGCTAATGACCTGCATGATGGCTACTGTCGCAAGCACGGTGATGGGTATTTATGTTATCGCGTTGCAAAACGCTTTTCCAAATATTGCGGGCCATCTTGTTTCCGCATCATTAATTTCAATCCCATGCTCAATATTAATCAGCAAATTATTTTATCCCGAGTTGGAACAACCGGAAACCTTCGGAAAACTCAACGAAGATAAAAGTGAGACCTGCTATCGCACAGGTTTCATAAATTCTTTAGTGGAAGGGGGTTATCAAGGTGTAAAAATAGCTATTGGGATTGCAACGGTTCTTATCATCGTTTTGGGGTTAGAAGCATTATTGGATCTGATAATAGGTAAACTCCCAGAATTCCAGGGGCAACCGCTTTCTGTGACAAGATTGCTCGGCTGGCTCACTTACCCTTTTATAGTTTTGCTTGGCCTCAGACCAGAGGAATGGGAAGTGGCTTCAAAAATTCTTGGATCCAGATTCATTGAAACAGAGGTTTCGGCTTATTTTTCCCTTGCAGCTTTGCAGACAACGGATGCCGCCTTTACAATGCGATCTATGACTATTATGACTTATGCTCTTTGTGGCTTTGTGCATATTTCCAGTATGGGGATCTTTGTGGGAGGGCTTTCCGCGCTAGTTCCTTCACGAGCCAACGAAATTTCTATAGTTGGGCTGAAAGCGCTATGGACTTCTTTTCTGACTACCCTGCTCACAGGTTGCATTGCGGGTAGTTTTGTAATTTAGAGCCATCAACTTGAGTTGGGTACCGCCGCAAACTCTCCCAATTCCCATTTTTGATGCAATTTTAAAATGGTTCCATTTTTTAAAAGTCCAGCAAGGCTGGTATCAACTTTATCTTTTAGCTCTTTGTCTTCTTTCCTGATTACGATTCCATAAAATTCTGATGTCATTCGGGATCCCACAAAACGGGTCTTGCCAATCAGATCTTTATTATTTTTAAAATAATAGTTTGCCTGAACTGAATCTCCAACCACAGCGTCTACGCCTTTATTCGCCAAGTCAATTACAGCATGGCCAAACTTGTCATAGGTTTTAATTTCTATACCAGAATATTTTTCAAGAAAGTAATAGGAGGTTGTATTAATTTGTGCCCCTACTCTGGCATTTTGTTTCTCTAAATCATCTAATGACCGCACATTTTGCAAATCACTTCGTGCTAATACAGCAACCCCACTTTGCAAATAAGGAATACTGAAGGCCATTCTTTTTTTTCTCTCTTCAATAATTCCTACCGAGCTGATGACCAGATCGAATTTTTTGGTGATTAAACCTCCGAATAATCCGCCCCACTCAATATTTACCAACTCATAATCTAAATTGGCTTCCCGCGCAACTTCTTTGATTAAATCTACCTCAAATCCGTCCAGCTGGTTATTTTTATTCATAAAAGCCATGGGAATAAAAGTCGCATCAATTGCAATAACCACCTGTGTTTTCGATTTTGGGTTAGAAACAGAGTTTGATTGACATCCAAACAGCAGCATTATAAAAAATAATAATAGAACCTTTAAGTTTAAGTAAATGGAAGGCATTTATTTTCTTGGATGTCGTTTTACCCATTCTCGAGCAAGTTTTCTTGCTTTCGTAATTTCTTCTTGTGTCATTCTCTTTTCTACGATATCAATATTCTTTCTTCCAGCCTCACTGCCATTTTCAGAAGAAATAACAAACCATTTCAATGCTTCAACAAAACTTTGGTCCGTACCTTCTCCCTTGCTATGCATTGCACCCAAATTATTTTGTGCATCCTTATGAGATCCCTCTGCGGAAAGCTTATACCACTTCAAAGCCTCGGCATAATCCTTCGGCACGCCGTTTCCCCACTCACTCATAACGCCAAGATTATATTGGGCCGCGGAATGGCCTGTGGCGGCCAAGGGCAATAATTTTTTCAACGCTACTTCATAGTTTGTTTCATGAATAGCATCCAACCCCTCTTGGAATTGATTTGCTAAAGAGGGAGAAGGTAAAAAATAGAATAAAATCAAGATGAAGAATCTTGCTCTTACACCAAATTTCTTATTTAAATATAATGAGTACATCGATAAGGTTTCATTTGTTTTTTCCTACTTTTTTATGCCATTCGCGGGCAAGTCTTTCAGACTCTGTTATCTGTTCGGGAGTCAACCTTCTTTCAGTAAACTTTTTATTACTTTTTGCC
>CAZMXD010000127.1:0-5702 GCA_964570185.1 uncultured Nitrospina sp.
GAGATGACTTATTTTTTTTGACAAAGATGTTTTGACTGGTTCTTGTTTAAAAATATTACTTGGGGATAGTTATAACAACCAGAGAAGACCAAATGGGATACCGAAAAGTATTATACCCAAGACAATATTTACAGCATGAATCAAAAATAAATTATCTGTAATTGGAGAAATCATGACTTCTGTTCCAACTCGGCGAACAGCATTTTCAATTTCAGTAGAAGTGATTTCACTGGTTTCTTTTTTTTGCAACTCTTCGACTACCTGATCAAGAAATAAAAACTTCAAAACTTTTAAAATCACACCAAATAATATTCCCGAAAAGAAACTCGTGATTCCACTTTTTTGTTTCAACTTGGTCTTTAACTCGTTACCTACCTGATCATATTTCTTTTCAAGTTCTGAGCGTGAAATGTTTTTTTGAAGGCTTGGGATCCGCCCTATAACTTCGTGGGCCAACCAGTCCAATAGTTGTTGCAAGCCTTCCAAGCATTCTTTTAATTTTTGAATCATCACATGAAGGATACAGGCAATCAAACTATGTATAACTCCGAGACCCAAATACCAAAAAGAAACGAAAATGAAAATAGAAGTTTCAATCCAACTATTCCATTCTGAAATATCAAGAACTTGTGAGTCGAAAGTCGTGATGGATAAAAATCCCAAACTTAATCCAGCAAAACTAAAAATAAAAATTTTTTTCAATGTCCCGAGTAATAGATCACGAAAAAATGAAATCCAGTAATCCAGTATTTGGGGTTTATCCATTTATTTAATTAATAGGTGTGAGGTTGGGATCAATATTAATGGTCAAAATTAAATCCCCGCGATTCCCATTCTGGATTCGACCTTTTTGGCGGATACGTAATTTTCCTCCTGATGGAAAATTAGGAGGAATGCGGATAATCAATTGCTCGGTTTTGGCATCAACTTGGTAAGAAATTTTTTTTCGTGTCCCGTTTAATGCTTCTGCTGGAGAAGCAGAAATAGCGAAGTCCATATCTAAAGTTGATTTCTTTTGAGACTGATTTTTCCCAAATATTCCTTTTAGATTATTGACTAAAGGATTTTCATCTGATTGCGTTTTATCTGGATTAGCCGCATCCTTAGCTTTTTTCATTTTATTTAAGGTGTACAGTGAAGTACCTACCATCTGAGCTAATTTTAGTCCCATGCCAATTCGACCAATAGGCCCAGGCACCATGCGAAGGATTCGTCCTAAACCGCCAACTGCTCCACCAAAAAAAATTGATTCGAAAAAGTTGTTACCCGAGCGGACACCAGATCGGCTGAATTCGCGATTAAGTTCTTCAAAAATATCGCGAGCATTTTGTCCTTGAAACATGCTTGAAAAAATATCTTCTTGAGAATATCGAAAACGTGAGGAGCTGGTTGCACGGCCGGAAAGGTAATCGGATCGGAATCTATCGTATTCCTGTTTTTTTTTGGGGTCACTCAAAACCCCATAGGCTTCGGTGACTTCCTTGAATTTATCTTCGCTGGTCGGATCGCTTGGATTATGGTCGGGATGTAATTCCAGCGCAAGTTTTCTGTAGGATTTTTTAATATCCTCCTGATTTGCAGAATCAGCTATATTCAGGATTTTATAATAGTCTTTAAATTCTTTTGTTCGAGCCATTGGTGTTCGCTCACATACCCAATTTTTGGGGATAGGTCGCTTCAGACTTTTCCGGGCCCTCAAGTTCGGTTTTCTTATTTTGAGTTGAAATTTTAAAAGATTCATCTGCATGCAGACGCTGCTTTAAATTTTCAAAGCGGACCATCATTGGTGTTGGGGAGATTGCATTTTCATTGGGCGCTAAAATGAAATTTGTTTCGGCCAATACATCTCTATATTTTCGTTTCATGTTCATTTTATATGCGCGATAACCTGGAACTGCTTCGACTCCGATATAGGGTTCATGATTCAAAACCGTATACTTATCGGGAATGTAAACATTAGCAAAATAATCTGGTCCAAGAGAATGATGGACCGTAGTTTTAACTTTTAAAACGCGGAGGCTTTCCTCCGTTGGGGTCATTTTCATTTCGACCCAATAGGTGCGATCATGAAAATTAAGGTTTTCAAGAAAAACGATTCCGTACAATGCATTGAACTTAAATTGGATAAATATTCCAAGAAATACCCATCCGAAAACCCTCCAGAATTTTCTCACGAACAGCTTCTTAAATACCCATCCGAAAACCCTCCAGAATTTTTTCACGAACAGCTCCTTGCTTGGCATGTAAGGAAAGTATTAATCAAAGAAACTTATAAAGATTAATATTATCAAAATAAAAAAAATAAATGCAATATGTTCTGTTTATTATGATTGCTAACCCACTAGTTTGTCTATATTTTAAACTCAATACCACTTTTTCGAAATGATTTAATTATGTTTAGCCAAATTATTTATTTTAATAGTTTGAAAAGTTTAAATAGCCACTATATAAAGTAATTTTTATAATTAAAAAACCTTTTAAATATAGTGTCTTTCCCTTTGATATTTTGCTTTAGTTGCCATAAATTAAATCAATCTCTTGATTTTTCTAAGTTTGTGGTATTAACCTTATTTCTTTAATGATTTAGTAATAGACGGGGAAATTATTAGGTAAAGGGATTTTAATTTAATAATACTTGGAGTAGTTGATATTGAGTTCAGGAATATTGATAGCTTTTGAAGGAATAGACGGTACTGGTAAAAGTACTCAATGCCGAATGCTTTCGGAACTTTTAACGAAAATGAAAATTTCAAATATAGTTATTGCTGAACCTACGAAGGGTAAATGGGGGATGAAAATCCGTAAGCTTTTGTTGGAAGGTAGAAAGGGGATTAGTCCAGAGGAAGAATTGGAATGGTTTATAAATGACAGGAAAGAAGATGTGGAAATTAATATCCAGCCGGCATTAAATGCTGGTAAAGTGGTGTTGATGGATCGATATTATTTTTCCACTGCGTCCTATCAGGGAGCATTAGGATTTGATCCGCAAAAGATAAAGGCAGATAATGAAAAGTTTGCACCACAGCCAGATCGGGTTCTGATTTTTCATAATCCTCCTGAGAAGAGTCTTGAAAGAATTGAATCAGCAAGGGGGGGGAGAAGCGCATTTGAAAAAAGCGATTATTTGATAAATGTGCAAAAAATATTTAAAAGTTTCACTGGATCAAAAATTCGTTTTATTTCAAGTAATGTAACTTTAGAGGAGGTTCACGAACAGGTCTTGTTTGAAATTCAAGATCTTTTTGATGGGAAATTATGAAACGTTTCGTTATAGCAATAACTGGTGCGAGTGGTGTGTGTTACGGAAAAAGGTTGTTTGATTGTTTAAAACCACAATCAGAAGTCCATGTGATTATTTCAGAGCGGGGCGCCGAATTATTAAAAATTGAATTAGGGCTCAAAACCTCTTACTTCTCCGGGGAACATGTCGTTTTGCACAAAACTTCAAAAATTAATACATCCATTGCCAGCGGTTCATTCCGGTTAGATGGCATGGCAATCGTTCCTGCAAGCATGGGCACTATAGGCAGAATAACGGCGGGCGTTTCTGGCAATCTGATTGAAAGAGTAGCGGATGTCATGTTGAAAGAAAAAAGAAAATTAATTGTGGTACCAAGAGAAGCTCCGTTTAGCACAATCCATCTGAAGAATCTTCTTTCATTAGATCAAGCAGGTGCTTTAATTCTTCCAGCATCGCCTGGTTTCTATCAGGGTCAAAATTCTGTAGAAAGTCTAGTAGATTTTGTAGTAGCAAGAATAATGGATCAATTGGGTATCGATCAAGATTTAATGCCTCCCTATAGTGCTTGAAAAGGCGAAAATGATTTATCTGGATAACGCTGCGACTACGCTCATGGACCCAGAAATAATCTCTTCTCTTCAAGGATATATGCAAGATCATTTCGCAAACAGTGGTGCTGTTTACGAAATTGGACTAGATGCTAAAAAGAAAATTGAAGAAGCTACAGAATCCATCAGAGACTCCCTGGGTATTCCCAACACCCATAATCTTGTTTATACAAGTGGAGGAACAGAATCAAATAACCTTTTTATTAAAGGTCTTTGTTCCCCAGATAAAAAAGCAGCTTATTTGGGATTAGAGCACCCCAGCGTTACGGAAACTCTCCAGTCCTTTAAAAAATATGAAAACGAACCATTTTCTTTGTTGGAATTTTTCAAAGAAGGCAACCTGGATTATTCTTGCCTTGCATTGCTTAAAGAAAAAAAAATCAGACTTCTTTGCCTTTCGCATATAAATAATGAGCTGGGTACGATAATTGATTCAGTTTCCTTGATACGACATTTAGAAAAAGAAGCACCACAAACTCGGCTTTTTTTAGACGGAGTTCAGGCGATAGGAAAAATTAAATTCGGCAAACCCATGTGGTCCGGTTTGGCGGGTTTTTCTTTGTCTGCGCATAAGTTTCATGGCCCCAAGGGCATTGGGTTGTTGATCTATGATTCCAGATTAAATTTGAACCCACAAATGCATGGAGGAAAACAACAATTTGGGTTAAGGGCAGGAACTCTCTCGGTTCCTTTAATCTTTAGCTTGGCAGACTCTATTAAGCTTGCGGTAGCACGGCAACAAGATACACAAAACCGTTTACAAGAACTACAAAATTATTTCTTGCAAGGATTAAAAAAACTAAATAAACCTGTTTTATTAAATTCTTTTTCAGGAGGTGGTCAGTCTGCAGGAATAGTGAATTTTAGTTTTCCTCCGGTTGAGGGAGAGGTGATGTTGCACCATCTTGAAAAAGACAAAATTTATGTAGGCTTGGGAAGTGCTTGCAGTGCACATTCTAAGCAGCCTTCAAAAATATTAACTGGAATTGGTTTGAGTAATGAGCAGGCACGCTGCAGTTTAAGAATATCTTTTTCAAGAAATAACACTATTGCGGAGATTGAAAAATTTCTTAGTGCTTTTTCAGAAAATTATGACAAGCTTTTGCCTACATTTACAAAGAGAGCTGTCTATAAATGAATGAGAAAAGAACTATTTTAGTCCGATACGATGAGATAAGTTTGAAAGGGCGAAATAGGAAGTATTTCGAAAAAACTTTACTTAAAAATATCAAACGCTCCTTGCCGACCGACAAAGAAATAGAATATCGCGTTGTCAGAGGAAGAATTCTAATCGATCTCAATAAGAATGTTGCAGATGAATACCAGGCGTTATTGAAAAACATACCTGGTATTGCCTCTTATAGCGTTGGTATTTCGGTGGAACCTGATTTTGAGCAAATGGCTGCGCTAGGAATTAAATGGATTGAACCCTGCCTTGAAGGAAGAGACAAATTAAATTTTTGTGTTAAAACACGACGGTCAGCAAAAACATTTCCTAAAACCTCCCCTGAGATAAATTTTGAAGTGGGTTCGCGAATAATGGCTGAACTTGGCCCAAAAGGTCTTGCTGTAAATATTAATGAATCTGATTTCACTCTTGAAATAGAAATTGGTGCAAGCGAAACAATCCTATTTCATAGCCGAGAGCCTGGTCTTTGCGGTTTGCCTGTCGGAAGCTCCGGGAATATATTATGTATGTTATCAGGGGGTATTGATAGTCCTGTTGCTGCCTATTTGATGGCTTGCCGCGGATGTCGGGTGCATTTTGTTTTTTTTGATAATCAACCTTTTTTGGGACGCGGGGGATATGAAAAGGTAAAAAAATTAGCCAAAATTATTAATCGTTTTCAAGG
>CAZMXD010000128.1:0-5636 GCA_964570185.1 uncultured Nitrospina sp.
CAGAATAATGAATACCCGTTAGCGATTGAGGGAGCAGATAAAAACGAGGTACTTGTTGGGAGAATTCGCGATGATATTTCTCGTGAACGAGCCGTAAACCTTTGGGTGGTTTCTGATAATTTAAGAAAAGGAGCGGCACTCAATGCGGTTCAAATTGCCGAATTAATTATTACTCGCTGATGAGATTAGGCTGTTAATTTCTTTTCCTTTGCTTACTCACTTGACATTGAATTTGCATAAGTATATAAAAAAATAGTAGTTTACGGTTTTCTAAAGCAACCTTTTCAGCAAAATTTAATTTAGTCGAATATGCTTGTTTCAGAAAAATTCGGAACTGAAAACCCTCAATTTCCTATTTATTTTTTTAGGGCACACCATCCATCTCAATTATAACTTTAAAATAATTAAGTAAAAATTTTGTTAAAAGATTTTTAGTATCTAATTTTTCTTTTTTCTGGAAAAGGGAGTATCGATGTCAACAAAACTTCTTGGTGTGATTGGGGGTAGTGGATTGTACAAAATGGAAGGGCTGGAGGTAACCGAAAAAGTCACTTTTGATACCCCTTATGGTCCTCCATCTGATGAAATAATTGTTGGAACTTTGCGCGGGACCAAAATGGCATTTTTGCCACGCCATGGGGTGGGTCATTTCATTCCCCCTTCTGAGATCAATTTTCGGGCTAATATTTTCGCAATGAAAAAAATGGGCGTGGAGAAGATCATTTCTGTGAGTGCCGTAGGTAGCATGAAAGATGAATATTTGCCTGGTCATTTTGTAGTGCCTGATCAATTTATTGATCGTACTTATCGGCGTATAAGTACATTTTTTGAAAAAGGAATGGTAGGTCATGTGAGTTTGGCAGATCCTACGTGCATTGAAACCTGTGATGTGCTTTTTCAGGCAGCAAAAAAAGCGGGGGCTTTTTCCCATAAAGGCGGTACTTATATTTGCATAGAGGGGCCACAGTTTTCGACGCGAGCTGAATCGAATTTGTATCGACAATGGGGAGTGGATGTAATAGGGATGACAAATGTAACAGAAGCAAAGCTGGCTCGCGAGGCGGGGCTATGTTATTCGACTTTGGCATTGGTTACGGATTTTGACTGCTGGCACATCGAAGAGGAACCGGTTACCTTGGAAGCGGTCCTCGAGATTATGCACAATAATGTGGAAAGGGCTCAAAAAGTTATAAATGAATTGGTTCCCATGCTAGAGGATATTAGGCCTTGTTTTTGTGCTGATGCTAGCAAGTATGCGGTGGTTACGGACCCACAAAAAATTCCAGAAAAATTTAAAGAAGATGTTTCAATTCTATTTGATTAAATAAATGAAAAAGGGAAATTCCAGTCTTTTATACCCAAGAGCAAAAAAAGTAATGCCAGGAGGTGTGAATAGTCCCGTTAGGGCTTTCAATGCGGTTGGGGGAGACCCGATTTTTATTAAGAGTGCTAAAGGTTCGAAAATTACTGACGTTGATGGAAATCAGTATATTGACTATGTTGCCTCTTGGGGGCCTTTGATTTTTGGACACGCCCATCCGAGAATTGTTGAGGCAATTACTCGGCAAGCAAAATTGGGCACTAGCTATGGAGCTTCAACGGAACTGGAAATAGAGCTTGCCGAAAAAGTGGTTGATGCGGTTCCTTCCATCGAAGTGGTACGTATGGTGAACTCTGGTACCGAAGCTGTAATGAGCGCCTTAAGGCTGGCACGCGGTTTAACCGGTCGTGATAAGATTGTTAAATTTGAAGGATGCTATCACGGGCATGGGGACAGCCTTTTGGTTAAAGCTGGTTCGGGTTTGGCCTCTTTAGGAACCCCAGAATGTCCGGGAATTGTCGCTAGTTTAGCCGAAAAGACCTTAAACCTTCCTTTTAATGATCCGGAGGCCGTTATTAATTTATTTCAAAAAGAAGGCCCTGAGATTGCGGCTCTTATCGTAGAACCTGTTGCGGGGAATATGGGTGTTATTCCGCCAAAAACAGGTTTTTTGGAAACACTTCGTGAAGAAACGAAGAAGGCAGGGGCTCTTTTAATATTTGACGAAGTAATTACCGGTTTCAGAGTTTCTTTAGGTGGGGCACAAAAACTTCTTGGTGTCATACCGGATATTACTTGTTTGGGTAAAATTATTGGAGGCGGCCTTCCTGTAGGTGCTTATGGTGGCAGTAAAGAAGTGATGGAGCAAATTTCGCCTGTCGGTTCCGTTTATCAGGCTGGTACGCTATCGGGAAACCCTCTCGCAATGGCAGCTGGTAATGTTATGCTAAGTTTATTGGCCGAACATAATGTTTATGACCTGCTGGAAGAAAAATCCAAGAGGCTGTGTAGTGGCTTGGAAAACAACACAAGGGAATTGGGAATATCCGCTCATTTCACGCGTGTGGGATCGATGTTCTCCACTTTTTTTACAAACAAGTTAGTTGAAAATTTTGAATCTGTAAAAACTTGTGACACAGAATTTTTTAAGCGCTATTTTAATGGATTGTTAGAAGAAAAAATTTACATTGCGCCTTCCCAGTTCGAAGCGGGCTTCATGTCAGCGATTCATTCGGATGAAGAAATAGATCAAACTATTGAGGCAAATTTTAAAGCTTTAAAAGTGGCTCAAGCCTAATTAAAGAGAAAGATTATGAGTGAAATTATTGGAGTTAATGCGAGGCAAATTTTAGATTCACGTGGAAACCCGACTTTGGAAGTCGATGTGATGCTGGAAAGTGGTGCTTTGGGAAGAGCTGCTGTTCCATCAGGGGCTTCTACTGGTTCCCGAGAAGCGGTAGAGCTGCGAGATGGTAATGCCAAGATGTTCATGGGAAAAGGAGTTCAAAAAGCAGTCAAAAATGTAAACAGTAAAATTGCACCCGAGATTGCGGGTATTGAAGTAACGGAACAGGTTTTGATAGATCGATTAATGATTGAAATGGATGGTAGTGAAAACAAAAGCAAGCTTGGAGCAAATGCAATCTTAGGGGTCTCTCTTGCTGTTGCTCAAGCTGCTGCAAATGATTTGGATTTACCTTTATTCCAGTATGTTGGCGGTAGCAATGCAAAAGAATTACCAGTGCCGATGATGAATGTTTTAAATGGTGGTGCTCATGCAGATAATAATGTCGATATTCAAGAGTTTATGATTGTTCCAATAGGAGCAAAAAGCTTTTCATCAGCATTGCAGATGGGTGTAGAAGTGTTTCACCATTTAAAAGGGGTTTTGAAAAAAGGAGGATTCAATACAGCCGTTGGTGATGAAGGTGGTTTTGCTCCTAACTTGCAGTCAAACGAACATGCTATAGAAATTTTAATCAAGGCTGTTAAAAGTGCAGGGTATAAAATAGGTAAAGATATTTTAATTGCTTTAGATGTTGCTGCCAGTGAGATTTATTCAAAAAATAAATACACCCTTTCAGCGGAAAATAATATTAAACTTTCTTCTGCAGAGATGGTGGGTTATCTTTCCGAACTGGCTACAAAATTTCCTATCATTAGTATTGAAGATGGACTGGCAGAAAATGACTGGACAGGGTGGAAGGAATTGACTGAAAAACTCGGTGATCGGGTTCAGATAGTAGGAGACGACCTTTTTGTTACTAATACAAAGATCCTAGCAAAAGGAATTAAGCAGGGCGTTGGTAATTCTATACTGATCAAAGTAAATCAAATAGGAACTTTAACCGAAACTTTAGATGCTGTGGAAATGGCCAAAAAGGCGGGTTACACGGCGGTGATCTCGCATCGCTCCGGAGAAACAGAGGATACAAGTATTGCAGATATTTCCGTGGCGGTGAATGCGGGACAAATTAAAACGGGTTCTTTATGCAGGACAGATCGAACCGCAAAGTACAATCAGCTTATACGAATCGAAGAAATCCTTGGGAATACGGCGATCTATCGAGGAAAGGATGTTTATTATAATCTAACTTGATATTGTTATATTATATAAATAAGTTATTTGCGAAACTGTTATGAAAATTGATTCCAATTCCCAAAAGATAATTTTGCTCAGTATCGGATTTTTTATGCTGCTTATGATAATGGCTGTTTTCCATGAAAATGGAATTTTAAATGCTTATCGTTTCGAACAGGAACAGGTAAAAATGAAAGACGAAAATGAAGGATTGCAGCGACAAAATGATTTGCTGAAGGAAGAAATTATATCTCTAAAATCGGATCCCTATGCGATTGAAAAAATTGCCAGAGAAAAATTAAACCTAGCTAAATCAGGGGACCAGGTTTACCGAATCGTATCTACCCAAAAGTAACTTCCTTTTTTGTAATATTACCCAATGATGTATTGCTTGCCTCATAAACCTTTTTAAATAAATGGTTATCTCTTCCTATTTTTTTCGCCTCCCAGGACCCTGTCAAGCTAAAAAATAAGAAGTTTTCAGGGAAAGAGAAATTCTGTTAAATTCTTGATTATATTATTGATATTTTTAATTTAAGTGGTAAAGTACTACAACCGATTCAGATTATATGTTGTACGTATTAATTCCCCTTTGGGTAGGTTTTTATTGAGTATATATTTGGGAAAATTGGTTGTGCGGAAAATTTTCCTGGAAATTAAAATATAATTAATAGCCATATAAAATAACAATAGCTTGTTTTTTTTTGTAAGGAGGGAGTATGACCAAACAAGATATCATTAATCAGGTATCATCTCGGGCCAGTTTATCCAGAGCCAAGGCAGAAGAGGCTGTGGAAACAGTAATTGAGCTGATCAAAGAATCATTAGGCCACGGTGAGCCGGTTATCTTGCGAAGATTTGGAACCTTTCAAGTGCGTGCTAAATCAAAGCGTGTTGGAAGAAATCCAAAGACTGGGGAAGAGGCTGAAATTTCAGCCCGTAAAGTAGTTCGCTTCAAATCTGGTAAATTTTTCAAACAGGTTGTAGATGATGGTGCGGGTACGACTTGATCAAATCTTGGCTAAGGGCCTTACCCTCACAATAAAAGCATCGCGTCACCATAGCTGAAAAAGCGATATTTTTGGGAGATAGCCTCGTAGTATGCCTTTTTAGCCAGGGCCACACCGCAAAAGGCTGATATCATCAAGAATAAAGTGGATTTTGGCAAATGAAAATTAGTAAGTAAGTGGTCTGTATTTTTAAAGTCCCACCCTGGTACAATATAACGGTTGGTCCATCCTGACTTAGTTCGTCGTATGGTTTTGCTAAATTGCTGGGTTTCTAAAACCCTGGTAGATGTTGTTCCTATGGCCAATATTGGCTCTCTTTTGGTTTTACTTTCCAAAATTAAATTCCAGTTTTTTGGCGTTATTCGAAAAGCCTCTGCTTCTATTTTATGTTCAGAAAAATCTTGGACTCGAATAGGTTTAAAAGTGCCTGGGCCAACATGGAGCGTTAATTGGGCCATTACAAATTTTTTATCTTTTAGTTTCTTCAAAAACGATTTAGTAAAGTGCAGCCCTGCTGTTGGTGCCGCTATAGCCCCGCTTTGAGACGCATAGACTGTTTGATAACGATTTTTGTCTTCCGCAAGTATTGCCGACGAATCTTCTTTTTTGCGTTTAATATAAGGGGGTAAAGGCATGCGCCCGAATTTTTCCAAATAGATTTTTAAAGTTTGCGCGCATGAAAACTCAATCACCGCATACTCCGCATTTCTTTTAATAAAGTATG
>CAZMXD010000129.1:0-5623 GCA_964570185.1 uncultured Nitrospina sp.
AGAATTTTCTTTTCAACGGTACTCATCCTACCTCCTCTGTTTCTGGTGTTTCTTCTTCGTCTTTTTTATATGCCCCTAGTATGTCGTATGTTTTTTCAGGGTCAATAGTATTGTGAGTATCATCACCGATAATAGCCATCGGAGCCGCACCGCAGTTACCAAGGCATGAGGCTGTTTGTAAAGTAAAAAGCTTTGAATCGTCTGTATCTCCTGGTTTGATATGAAACTTTTCGTGAATTTTATCGCCAATTATTGGGGCTCCTTTTACAAAGCATGCAGTTCCATAGCAAAGTTTAATGATGTACTTACCGGGCTCTGTAATTCTTAATTGGGGGTAAAAAGAAATGACACCGTATATTTCCGCGCGGGAGACGCGAAAAAAGTCCATTAAAATTTCCATTGCAGGTTCGGGAAGATATCTATAAATATTTTGGACTTTATCCAAGGTTGGAATGAGATAACCACGAGAATTATCTGGTAGGTTATTTATGATTTCTTCAGCGGGTGCCAGATCAATCTCTTCTAAATCTTCTGCCATTTGCGCTTCCGGGTTATTGTCCATAAATTAGCCTCAATAATATCAGGATAACCTGCTTTAAATTAACAGGAAAATGGCTCTGGAATATAAAAAATTAAAAGAACTTTTTGAATTTTTTGCAATAATATTCTTTCTAAATATCCTGCCAAGACGCCGAAGTATATAAGGTGCGAGGATTTACTGTCAACTTATATTTAATATCTAGGTTCCTTTGTTAACTTATTAACTTTAAAGAGGTTATTGTATATCAAATTGTATAGGTTTGAATGCTATGTTTTGAAAATAAAAATATTGATACAAACAAAAAGGGGCCTTGCCATGTATGGACACTGAAATGACGCTAAAGAAGCCATCAAAGTGTTGGATTTAGTAGTTAAGGCACAAGAATGATGTCTGAATTTTTGGGAGCAACGTTGATAATATCTTGGGGATTAATTAAAGTATTTCTTTTGCTATTTTTTTCTGCCAAGGCAATTTTTTCATTAGCTCCAGCATGATTGCCATCTATTTGCAATGCTTTTCGGTATTGTAACAGCGCATCATCAAGATGGCCCATTTCATCATAAATTATTCCTAAGCTGAAATAATTGTTGGCATCATTAGGTTTTAATTGAATAGCCTTTTTAAATAAAGGGACAGCTTCCATCAAACGTTTTTCATCCATAAATACCCACCCTAAGCTAAACAAAGCTTTTTCATCTTCAGGATTCAAAATCAGTAACTCTTCATAGGTTTTAATGGCTTCGGGATAACGGCCCAGAACTTCATATACCATTGCCAGATTTAAATATCCGTTTTGAAAATTAGGGTCGGTTTGAAGTGTTTTTTTGAATGATTCAATTGCTTTGGTATATTCTTTTTGTAAAGTATAAATTGTTCCTAGGTTGCTATGGGCGATTGTATATTTTCGATCCAGCTGAATAGCTTTTTTCAACGCCTTAACGGCTTTTGAATTATTACCTAGTCTTTGATAGGTTTCTCCCAAATAGTTGAATGCTTTCGAAAAATCAGGCTTACTTTCTGTGGCCACTTTTAAGGGTTTAATGGCTTCTTTAAATCTGCCAAGTTTAATCAAACTCTTACCGAGAAAGTATTGGCCTTGGGATAGATTCGGATTGGCAAGGACAGCTTTTTGAAGGTATGGCAGGGCTTCTTTATGACGATTGGTTTTCAGTAAACTTTGGCCAAGAAGAAAATCGGTTTCTTCAAATCCGGTTTCAAATTTGTTAACTTGTTCTAATGAAAAAATTGCCTGTTCATAGTTTTCCAAAAATGTATTAAATTTTCCTAATAGATATATTGCTTTTATATGATCAGGTTTCAACTGAACAGCTTTTTTTAAAGGCTGTAAGCCTTCTTTATAGCGTTTTAATCCTTCATAGGTTTTACCCAATTGATAGTAAGTTTCGGCAAGGCTCGGATTGATTTCTAATGCAATATTAAATTCTTTGAGGGCTTCATCCATTAAGTTTAGCTTGGCGTAGTTAGTGCCTAGTCGTGTATGGCCTTCGACATGCTTGGGGTCAATTTGGATTACTTTTTTGAAAGAATTTACGGCTTCCTTGTAACGTTGCAAGGATTCATGAATTTCTCCTGAGTTCAGAAAGGCTTCCAAATTTTCAGGATCAAATTGAATCGTTTTGGCATAAGAATTCAGTGCATTTTTTCCCTCGCCTAGTTCCTGATATAGCCATGCGATATTAAAATGAGCTTCTGGGAAATTTTCTTTCAATTGAATAGCTTCTTCAAATTTTTTTATAGCTTCTCTTTTTTTATTTAACCTGGTATAAGCTACCCCAGCTTTGTAATAGGCCACAGGGTTCCTATAGTCAACTCTAATAAGCTCCAAATAAGGAGTAATTGATTTCTCGTGATCTCCTATGTTTGCGTAGGCCAAACCTAAATTATCGTAGGCTTCGATTGATAGAGGATTTATGGAGATAGCATTTTTCAGGGGAGCGACTGCTTCGTCATTTCTATTATTATGGATATAGGCTTTGCCGATACCTATATACGCTTCATAAAAATTTGGGCTTAGCTTTAATGCGTCATGATAAGCTTGAATACCCTCGTCAAACATTTTTAGGCTGACATAGCTGTGACCCAACTGATAATAGGCGTCGGGAAATACAGGTGTGATCGAAAGTGTTTTTTTGTAATTGTTTATAGCTTGATCATGCTTTTTCAATGCGGCTAAAACTTTTCCTAAAGTAAAATGAGCTGTCGCCATTTTGGGTTCAACTTTAATGGCAATTTTAAGTGGTAAAAGAGCTTTCCCGTATTCTTTTAATTGAAAGTAAGACCACCCCAATCCAAATTGAGATTCTGCGTAATTGGGGCCCAGGCGGGTTGCCTCGAGATAGGCTTCAATGGCTTTTTCAAACTGACCCAACTCTCCATAACTTGAACCCAGTCCATTGAAGGCTGCTGCGAAGAGAGGTTCCAATTCGATAGCTTTTTGGAATTCTTTAATGGCATTTTTGTAAATACCTATTTTATGGTATGCCTGCCCAAGACCAAAATGAGGGGCATAATCTAGCGGATCGGCCTTCGCTGCTTTTTTAAGCTTTTCAATAGGATCTTCCTGTGTCAAACCATGTGTAACAGAAAAAGGACCTATAAACCCAAATAATAAAATACAAACTAAAAATTTTTTCATGAGCAATTAATATAATATTTAAAAACGACTGCTTGCATCTTCAGGGTAAGATTCGATTTTATGTAGTGTAAGATCAGAACCTCTTTGTTCAGCCTCTTTTGTAAGGCGAATCCCAATCGTTGCGTCTAAAATTTTAAATACCATGAACCCGAAAAAGAGGGCGACAACGATTGCCATCAGGCTACCAACCATTTGAGCTTTTAAACTAACTTCTCCTAAGCCACCTAGAGATTCTTGTCCGAAAATACCACATGCAATTCCGCCCCAGGTGCCAGCTATACCATGCAGTGGCCAGACACCCAGTACATCATCAATTTTTAATTTTTCTTGTTCCCAAATAAAACCTTTAACGAAAATAACACCTGAAATAGCACCAATTACGAGGGCGCCAATTGGGTGGACTTGATCAGAACCCGCACAAATTGCTACAAGACCCGCTAGTGCTCCATTATGAATGAAACCCGGATCATTTTTAGAAATCAACAGTGATGAAATTATCCCACCCGCCATTGCAAATAGGGAGTTAATTGCTACTAGCCCTGAAATTCCTTGGATGGTTGCAGCAGACATAACATTAAACCCAAACCAACCCACGCAAAGCATCCAGCTTCCTAAAGCCATGAAGGGAAAGTTGCTGATAGGAATAGGTCGACTGCGGCCTTGAGAATCCCATCTCCCTAATCTTGGTCCCAGAACAATTATTCCAGCTAGGGCAATCCATCCTCCCATAGAGTGAACGACAACCGATCCAGCGTAATCATGGAAAGGGATACCACCAGAGATTTCAGCTAACCAGGAATCTGATTGTCCCAACAATGTGATTTCTCCCCAAACCATTCCTTCGAATAAAGGATAGCAAATTCCTACAAAAATTAATGCCGCCAAGGCCTGGGTAGAGAACTTTGCTCTTTCAGCAATTCCTCCCGAGATTATTGCAGGTATTGCTGCCGCAAAAGTAAGCAAAAAGAAAAAATGCACTAATTCATAGCCTTGTTTGTCCTCAAGTAGTTCCCTCGCAGGATGGAAAAAGTCAAACCCATAGGCGATGGAAAATCCGACAAAGAAATAAACCAAAGTTGAAATTGCAAAATCAACCAGAATTTTTACTAATGCGTTTACTTGATTTTTTTTTCTTACTGTGCCGACTTCCAGGAAAGCAAAGCCGCCATGCATCGCAAATACCATTACAGCACCCAGCATCATAAACAGAACATCGCTGCTGTTTGTTAGAGATTCATATTCTTTTTCCATCGCTTATTCCTCCCAATATTGAATGACAAATTTTTCACTCCGTTATAAATTCATCCAAAAATTTGGAGAACAGGCTGGTAAAGCGAATACAAAATTTTTTACAATTAATGGCTTTATCGTCCTATACCTTTCATAACAAAAGGGAATTGTTCATCAATTTAAGCATTGTCATTTGATTTACTTAGCAATACCAATGCCAAAACAATCATTAAATGAAATGCATTATTAAATAAGGGGTTAAGCAAAATACGTTGTTTTTCACAATTTATTTTTGCCCTAAAGTTGAGCATTTAATAATAATAAAAACCCCTAAGTTTATGGAACGCGAATGATAAGATTGGAGATTTTTTAAAAATCAAAAACCAAAAGTAAAAAGAATAAAAAATCAGGTAAACTTTTTAAATATAATGGGTTAGGTATAAAAAATTATTTGATTAGTTGGGCCAATAGATACCCATCTTTGAAAATTTTTTGTATAAATTGAGAATGGTTAGATTTTATGAGATTTGCATTTACAAATGTCGGTGAAGTCATATCAATGTGATTTTTCTTGGATGAACGGGCATTTGAATATTTTTGCCCATTATTGAGGCAAATGGCTCTTAATTAGCCTTGCACTCTTACGTTGATTCTAAAAATATTCCTTAGTAATTTAAAATGGTCGCGGTGGATCGAATCTGTTTCAAACTGAAAATAATTTATGGGTTCCCCTGAGCTTTTTTGTTTTCTCTTATAGGTTCGACGTTTGAGAAAAAAATTGATTTTGGGTTAATTTGCAAAATATAGTCAACTTCCTCATTTGCCGCTGGTGGCTTAAGCGCCAAGATAAAATGCCATTCTGATATGGTTCCAGGACGATGCGGTTTGCCTTTTGAAATGCTGCCTCCCTTATGAGGATTATTAATAAGTAAAAACTTTTTTTGTGGATCAGTTTGCGATTTATCGATCTTAAAGACCCGACCAAATAACTGCTTTATAGTTCTGGAAGAATTGTTCTTGATTCTAAATATAATTGCCTGTTTGTTTTTTGGTATCGTGTATTTATTGGAAATTCCTATAGGGCCAATATTGGCGAACTTTTCCTCTTCTTCTTGACTATAGGCTTTATTATTAGACAGGAAAATAACTAATGAAAAAATTAATAAAAAAAAAATGAATAAATTATTTTTCATATC
>CAZMXD010000130.1:0-5609 GCA_964570185.1 uncultured Nitrospina sp.
CTATGAACAGGCAAAATGTTTGAGCGCCCGAGGAAAGTACACCTTCGAACCCACCCCGCCACAAATCGCAAAGGTAAGTTTTTTTGGTTTTATCTATTAAACTTGGATTGTCAGAAAACCTCAATTCAATTGACCCCTGCACTTGGCGATATATATTTTGTTGAACTCGGCATAGGGTTGAATGATTAAAGCTTTTTGGAAACTTTTGATGGCTTCGGTATAGCGAGCGAGTTGAAACAAACAAAGGCCATGCCCATTCCAAGCTCCAAAGTGGTTAGGGTTCAATTGTAATGTAATTTCGCATTCATTTATGGATTGGAGGTATTTTCTCTTCATATAAAGTACGGTCGCGAGTTTGTTATGCGCCTCTGCAAATTCAGGAAAATCCTTTACCAGACCCGCAAAAGTTTGCCGTGCTAACTCGTACTGTCGGTTATCCATTTGTTGCGTTCCCTTACGAATTCGAGATTCTGCTTTTTCCCCGGCTAGACCGAACCAGATATTCCATAAAGCTCGGGTAGCGGTTTGACGTAATTGAGAGTCTTTACTCAATAAATCTTGTAAAAATTCTTGTTCTTCCATTACTAATTAGTTCTATGTTTGATATTTTTCATTCAAACATTGTAACAGGTAAATAGATATTTGGGTTTATCCACGTACAATCAGATTTTTTTCTCGAACCTGGACTACAGTAAGCGTAAAATCATGATTAATTAAATTATTTTTTGTAGGTATTGAATGATTTTTGATGGATCAAATTCAGATCAAGCCGAAATTCTTGTTGTTGGCGATGAAGTAATAAGCGGCTTGATTGTAGATACCAATTCCAAATATCTGGGCGAAAGAATTCATGAGTTGGGCATAGGTGTTTCACGCATTACAAAAATAGGAGATGATTTTTCCACCATAGAAGAATGCGTTGAAAAGGCTCTTAAGCGTTCTAATTGGATTGTTCTTACGGGGGGACTGGGCATCACCCATGACGACATAACCAAATCAGTAGTTATGAAAGTATTTGGTTCGAAATTGCATCGGGACGAAAAAGTAAGGGAGATGTTACAGAAAGTTTTTAGAAAAAGAGACAGGAAAATCCCGGAAAGTGTGGAATCGCAATGCGAAGTTCCTGATAATTGTCAGGTTCTTTATAACGAAATTGGAACCGCACCTGGTTTAAGGTATGAAAAAGATGGTCATGTTTTGTTTTGTCTGCCTGGAGTTCCTCATGAGATGAAGCATTTGTTCGAGGAATACATTGCTCCTGAACTGGATCTAAAGTCATCAAAAATTTTTTCACAACGTATTTTAAAAACTACTGGTATCTCAGAGTCCGACTTGTGGCAGAAAGTAGATTCTTTGTCATCTTTACAGGGTAAGGTTTCTTTGGCTTCCCTGCCATCACATTTAGGAGTAAGAATTCGCCTTTCTTGTCTGGCAGAAAAGCAAGAAAAAGGAGAATCAATTCTTGATGAAGTTGAACAATCCTTAATGGGTTGCATAGGGCAATATATTTATGGAAAAAATGATGAAACGCTTGAAGCTATAGTAGGTCAGTTGCTGGCAAAAAAATCTATGACTCTGGCAACGGCGGAGTCTTGTACGGGCGGATTAATTGGACACCGTCTCACTCAAATATCAGGTAGTTCTCTTTATTTTAGGGAAGGCTTTCTTGTTTATAGTAATGAAGCAAAGGTTTCCCGATTAGGGGTAAAACAAAAAACCTTGATGGATTATGGAGCTGTCAGTGAGCCAGTTGCACGTTCCATGGCAGAGGGGGTTTGCCGGGTTACAAAAGCTGATATGGGACTTTCGGTGACAGGGATTGCAGGTCCAACGGGAGGTACTAATGAGAAACCAGTGGGTTTAACTTATATAGCCATTTGTGATGAAAATGGAACTTGGTGCAGAAAATTTGTTTATACCCATGATCGTATAAAAAATAAAGAGCGTGCCGCACAGACAGCTTTAAATCTTTTACGGTTACGATTGCTTGGTTTATTGAAGTGAATAAAAATAACCCTAAGGTTTGGAAAAACTTTTAAAGGGTAGAATTAAAAGAACTCCCGCTACAAACCCACCAATATGAGCAAACCAAGCTGTGGAACCTGTTGTGGTAAAAGCGCTGTTCCAGATCTGTAAAATAATCCAAAAGAGCAGGAAAACGATTGCGGGAATGCGAGCAATTGTCCAGAAAAATCCAAGAAAAATGAAGGTTCTGATTTTAGCAAAAGGAAATAGAATCAGATATGCACCCAATATGCCAGATATTGCACCGCTAGCTCCTACCATGGGTATCTTGGAGTCCAGATCGGTGGTAATATGCCCCAACGCCGCAAGTGTTCCACAAAGAAAATAAAATAATACGAAACGGAGTTTGCCCAAAACATCCTCAATATTGTTTCCAAAAATCCAAAGGTAGAGCATGTTTCCGCCTAAGTGCCAAATGCCCGCATGCAGAAACATAGATGTATAAATTGTTGGATAAACTTCGAGTGGTCGTTTCAATAGCTGAACGGGAATCAGGGCGTAATTATTATAAAGGGCGTAGGGGGTAGTAATATTGCTGGTTCCGTAAAAAAAAACTACAATATTTAATAAAATGAAGAGCAAAGTGATAAACGGCAAGCTCTTTGTCGGGTTTTCATCTTTCAGGGGGATCATCTACGAGAGTTGTTTTCTTGCTATGTGATAATATTAAAAGAGCAGTTTATCCTAAAATCTGGTTTTGTGTTTTGCAATCATCGATATTATAAGCCATTAAGAATATTTAACCATGGACGATATAGAGGGGCTGGTTCCATTATCAGACGGGAATGAACTTCCGAGTGCTCCTGAGCGATTAGAAGAATCGTTGGAATGGGTTGTCGACACTTACCGTAAGCACCAGTTGAATAGGGTGACTTCGTGGTTAAACGAAACTCTTGGAAAAGGCAGAAGAAAAAAAAATCTGATGCCTCGGGTATTGCTGGACATAAATCCGATCACTCACCGACAAAGCTTGCTTGAAGTAGTATTTCCCTCACCCAGAATTATCAATGAAAGCTTATTAGATGTAAATAGCTTGAAATTTATGCTCGACAGCGGATCAGGGATGGGCAAGACAACTTTTCTTATGAGCTATTTAGAAGAGTTACTTGATTCCACTAAACATCCGGTCTATTCCCTTCCGATTTATTTTCATCTGGGTAATGTTCCTGAGGGTGGAGGGTTTCAACAATTTCGCGAAACCGTTTGTCAGGAAATCATTGACGTCATCTTGTTGGAAACAGAGGATAACCCTGATTTAATCCTCGATAAAGATTTACTTCAGCAAACCATAAATTTAATTTTTGGCTACAGCAAGTTTATGTTTTTATTGGATGGCTTTGACCAACTCCACCCTCAAGATCGGTTTCGATTTTTCGTAGATTCTTTTTTGGAAGACAATGCTTTTCGTAGCAATTTCGTTTTACTGGCAAGTCGAAAATTTGAATTTGGCTCGTTGGCTACTGATGCAGTTATAAAACGTGGTGAAGGAGCCGCATTTCAAATGACCTTCCAGCCTCTTTCTTCTGAAGAAAGTAGCTTGTATCTGGGTGATGCCGCAAAAAATAAAAACATTAAAGAACTGGCCGCTTTTAACCCGGAACTTTTGTTAACCCCTGTTTTACTGAAAATGATTCGCAATCTTTCTGAAAATGAGTTGTTAGAAGGACTGGGAAATAGAGCCGAAATATATTCGCAATGGTTTAAATATTTATTGTTGCAGGAAAACCCAAATTCTGAGGATACGACCTTAGAGAAATGTATGGATCAACTGGGGGAAATTGCTTATCAACAGATGATACAGGGGAAAACCCAACGCTTCCAAAAGGAAGAGCCGGGTTATGATAAAACTGACATAGAGAAAGATAAATTTGACCTTTTGATTCAAGAAAAAGATATCCATCCCAGATGGAAGGGTGTTATTCAACAAACGCCACGAAGATGGGAATTTCGTCATCCTTCCTTCCAGGAGTTTTTGGCGGCAAGGCATATCGCGAAAAAATCTGAATGGCAAGAAATAGTAAGAAAAAACTGTGGAGACGAAAAGTGGTATGAGGTTTTTAAAATATTAGCGGGTTGCGTTTCCGGAAAAGAACTTTTTGATGTTTTTATCGAAGAAGGCGCTGTCATGTTAGCGGGAAACTCTTTGCCTGAGGTTGCGGAATTGCCTGAGGGGCAAAGCTTGCTTGTTCGTCAGTTATTAAAATATCAATGTCAAGAATCCCTGCCTCAGTTTAAACCTTGTCGCCTTATTCGTGTAAAAGATGTTTGGAAAACCAACGATGAAGATTATTTAAAAGCTTTGTTGGATAAATTGTTGAAACGTGAGAATCGGGATAGCAGAATACTATTCAGTGTTTTCGAATTGGTTCTGAATAACAACGGATTAGATATACATGAATTATTAGACAAGTTTGATTTGGAGCCAATAATAAAGCTAAAAGAATTCCATAAATTTTTTAGTGAGATTAAAGATAGGAATAAGGTAAACATTTCCAAGTTAAAAAAATACAGCGAAATGGTAACGGTCCCCAAAGGTAAGTTTATATATCAGGAAGAAGAGGATGAAGAAGATCAAATAAATCTTGAGGAATTTTCAATCATGAAATTTCCCGTCACTAACTCACTCTATACGCAATTTGATCCGCAACATAAAACCCGATATCCATTGTATTCATGGGAGGAAGATCAACCGGTAATTGGTATAAATTACTATGAGGCGATTATTTTCTCTCTTTGGTTGGGGCTCCGTTTACCCACAGAAAAAGAATGGGAAAAAGCCGCAAGAGGTACGGATGGACGTATATACCCCTGGGGAGAAGCCATGGGTTACGAGAAAGGCTTTGCCAACACCTGTGATTTTATGGAGTGTAAAACAAATCCAGTGACAGAACTTGAACCCGGGATGTCGCCCTATGGATGTTTCGATATGTCTGGAAACGTATGGGAATGGTGTATGCAATTAGATGTTTCCAAGCATTCAACTCAACGGATTGTCAGGGGAGGTTCTTGGATGAATTATCTGGTGCATGCAAAATGTTTTTTCCGTAATTCGTTTGATCCTGCGGAAAGGTATCTGGCTGTCGGACTTAGGTGCGTTTCAGGCTCACGCTTTACTGAAATTGAAGATGATGATATGGATGACGATTGAAGAGAGGGAGTCGGAAATTAGACCCTGGTGATAACAAGCACACCGTATAAAAAGTATTTTATTCCAATAGTTTACCTGATAAAATAAATCCTATTTAAATTCCTAGTTCACATTTAATTATTAACAGGCAATTTCGATAAGTTGTATTAATGAAATTGTATGTCAGATAATTATTACTACCATAAGCGTGGTGGTTATTATTGGCATAATAGATAGAAATCATCACTATTTTTTCCTTATCTAATCATGAAGTATTGAATTGGTCCTTTTACATATGAATGTCCCTTTTAGTTACAATCCGTTTTTGGAGCCCATAGATCCCAAAGATTTTAAGCATTTGCTGGATTTAATGAAAAACTGGGGTGTGAGTTCTTTTGAGCATATGCGTAGAGCTATAGAATTAGCTAAAAGAGGAAATACTGCTCCTAACCCTATG
>CAZMXD010000131.1:0-5586 GCA_964570185.1 uncultured Nitrospina sp.
AAATAAACAAGGATCGGTTAGCTTTAAACTCTTTTTTTCCTCCGAATCCATATTGTTAAATCTTTCTGCATCCATCAAAAATGCGGTACCAAAAAAATAACTTTCAAGAAACATATCGAAATCTATTGCGGCACCTTCTAATTCCGGAAATATTCCTGTGCGTTGTTGAGTGTCTGAATAACTATAATCCTCGTAAGTTCCATGTAAGCTATCGAAAAGATAGGTTAGATGATAGGCATTCATAGAATGCCATATACTTCTGTCAAGCAGGCTCTCAAATATTTTACGAGAAAAGTTATTGAGGAGATTAACACTTCCAAAAAGCGAGGCATGGGGAAACAAGGTTTTTAAACGTTCATTTGATTCGCTTTCTGGTAATTGGTTTAGACCAAAAAATATTTCTCGATCTGTCATTAGGGAATGGAATATAAAATCATAGGGGTTTAATCTTTGATTAGATGTGTTTTCAACATGAGAGGGTTGATCAGATTCATATATATTTTTTTTAAATACCAGCATGAATAAATTTCTTTAAAGTGTTTTTCATGTAACACAATTTTAGCAAATAAAATTATTATAAGATTTTATAGGATTTTAGTGTATTGCAATCTAAAAAAGAAAATATTTTAAATCAATTGCTATCCAGTCCGCAGCGCGAACAATTTGAGCGGATGCTTAAACAATTGCGCGAAAAGCCGGGAAAAATAGAAGATTGGTCATCCATCCATTCTCCGGATAAATCTATGCAGGCAGATTATAACTCTCTAAAAGACGCGTCTAATTCCGCTGAAATTTTTTCCAGACTCGTGATAGTTAAATTGAATGGTGGACTTGGGACGAGTATGGGATGTGCGGGCCCAAAATCCCTTTTAAAAGTTAGAGGGAAAAAAACTTTTCTGGATTTGATAATAGAACAGGTCCGTGAATTAAATGCGAAGTGGAAGTGCGATATTCCCTTATTGTTAATGAATAGCTTTTATACGGAGAAAGAGAGTGTTGAATTTATTCATAACCGCGATATTTCCATTACCAGCTTTAAACAAAACATGTTTCCTCGGTTGCATGCCGAAACACTTTTGCCTCTGGATCCCGAGGAATGGGGTGAGCTCGCATGGTATCCGCCTGGGCACGGGGATTTTTATTCCTGTCTTGAGCGTCAGGGACTTCTTCGGAGTTTAATAAAAAATGGAAAAGATATTTTGTTTGTATCTAATGCGGATAATTTGGGCGCAGTGGCTGATCCCAAAATACTCCATCAAATGATTGAGCAAAAAATTCCTTTTTTAATTGAAGTAACCCCTAAAACTCGTGCTGATGTAAAAGGCGGAACTTTGTATGAGCAAAGAGGCAAGCTAAAGTTGCTCGAAATAGCCCAAGTTCCAGAAGACCATATCGATGAATTTTGTAGCCAAGAAAAATTTTCGGTTTTCAATACTAATAATATATGGATAAATCTGATTGCTCTTGAAGAGAGATTGAGTAAAGGACCGCTCAATTTGAATGTGATAGCGAATAGCAAAATTATTCAAAAAAAACCGATTGTGCAATTAGAAACAGCTATTGGCTCTGCCGTGGATTGCTTTGATGGATCAGTAGGGCTATGTGTTCCCCGAGATAGATTTATGCCAGTAAAAAATACAGAAGACTTGCTTTTAGTACAGTCCAATATTTTTAACCTGGTAGGCGGAACGCTTGTCAGAAATCCAGAAAGAAAATATATAGATCTACCAGAAATAAAATTTGGACATCCTTTAAATAAGGTGGATGAATTTCAAAAATGTTTTTCAAATATCCCCGATCTGCTGGAATTAGAGTCGCTTGAGGTTACGGGACAAGTTTGTTTTGAAGGAATTTCGACATTAAAAGGAAAAGTAAAGCTCAATGGAATGAATAAGCCGATTGTTCTAGAAAATATGAAAACAATTGAAAATGAATGCATTGAAAGCTAATAAAACTTGTCGCATGATTAGATTTTTTATGGTTGATAAATTCACGCACATTTTATTAAGAAAAACTCCTATTTCAAATATAGGAAAATATGATTTATATTACTAAGTAATAAACCTATTTAGTTATTTAGAAAATTAATTAAAGTATTTAAAAACAGTATTTTATACTTAATTTCTTAAATAATGATTGACATGTTTTAATGGATAAGTATACTTTGCGCATATGCGGTGAAAGGCCTATATTAAATATAGGAAAAATCCTATTTTATGGGGCAAACTAATGAGCCGTATTACCTTCAGTCGCTGGGAGGTAAAGTAATTGGTTCTTTGAAAATGTTCACTAAAGGGAGAAGGCAAATCGTGTTATTTGCCTATTTAGAATATTTAAAGGTGGACTTTTGTTAACTAGGGTAAGGGAGGATTTAAAATGAAAAAGCTCGCTATTGTTTTATTGGTTACCATTGCTTCATTTTCTCTCGCAGCTACCGCTTTTGCAGGCAACGTTGCTCCGGGTGGAATGGCCAAATGTAACAACGCTAATTCTATTAAAATAGAAACAGCTACTGATGGAGACGCGGTAGATCGTGGTGCCGCAAATGGATACCTATGGAAATCTTCTAATTTTACGACGGTACCTTTTCATCTAGCTCCGAAGGATCATATGAGTTTTTCTAGTAACGGTGGTGGAGCGGCTGGTAATAAGCAAGTAAAAATGCCCAACAAACATTCCATGGGTCAAAAGTCTGTAACGTTCAAAAAAGCGAATAATTTTAGCCGTGGTGATTCAATTGGTGACATAAGTGGCGAAGTACGAATTCACAACACTGGAACCGTTCCTGTTTCAGTAACTTGTGGCTAATCTTTAAAAGATTTATTTAAGCCGCCCTGGTTTGCTCAGGGCGGCTTTTTTTATTGGTACAATTTAATAAGTATAGCCGTGGCAAGAACTACCCGATATAGGATGAAAGGCAGCAATCCTACTTTTTCAACAACTTTTAACAGCAGTGTAATCGCTATCAAACCCACCAAAAAACTGACAGACAAACCAACCAGCAAATGAAGATGGGTATAGTTTTGAAGCGCTGCGGGTTGTGAAATGAAATTGATGAGTTTTTGCAAGCCTGCTGCTAAAATGATAGGACTTCCCAAAAGAAAGGAAAAACGGGTAGCGGCGACTGGGTTTAGGTTGCTGATAAGACCTGCTGCTATAGTAATTCCGGATCGTGATGTTCCTGGTAATAATGCTATAGCTTGAGCGCATCCTATGAAAAATATTTTAAATGGTGGCAGTTCTATTAAATTCGATTTAGCTTGATTATGGTTTTTGGCAGAACGATCTGCCATATAAAAAACAGCAGACCATATTAAAAGATTAATTGCCACAAATTTCGGACTACGCAAGCTGGTCTCAATCCAATCAGCAAAAAAGAAACCCACGAAACCAGCAGGAAAGGATGCGGCAATAATACTCCAGGCTAACCTATGGCTATCCTTCCCTTTATCAAATAATCCTAGAAAGATTTTTAAAAGGTCTTTTTTAAAAAAAATCAAAATTGCCATTAGGGTACCTAAATGCAAAATTGCATCGAGGGCTAACCCCTGATCGTTAAAATTTAGCAATAAGGGAGCCAGAATTAGATGGCCGGAACTGGATACAGGTAAAAACTCAGTTAAACCCTGAATAATTCCTAATATTATTATTTGAAGCATTTCCATGTAATTAACGAAAAAAATTGGATGTGGAAAACCTGAAACGGATGGAAAATTTAAGAGGGCTCACAGATTCGCCTTATGAATCCATTGAATTTACTTTTGTTTTTTATTTTTTTAATTCAAATTTTAGTCCTGAAAGTGACCCAAAAACGCAACGGGTGATTAAATATTACCCCCTGCAAAAGGATTGAATCAAGGAAAAAGAATTTAGTAAAGCCTTTATATTTTAACTGGTTTCGATTTGCGGGGTTATTTAAATTATGATATCTTACGCGTGCCGTTGTCAAATCTCGTTAAAATTTAGAAGATTGCCTCCGCAGAAGCCCGAGTCATTTCCTTTCGGTTTGGCCTATCCTGATTAGATGTATAAACTTTAAAAAACTTTTGTAATGAGAGATTTTTCACGCATCAAACGTCTTCCGCCTTATGTGCTGGGGATCGTAAACGACCTAAAATACGAAGCCCGAAGAAGGGGAGAGGATATCATTGATTTTGGATTGGGGAACCCTGATATGGCTACCCCAAATCACATAGTTGAAAAGCTGATTGAGGCCGCTAAAAAGGAAGCAAATCATCGATATTCACTTTCTAAAGGTATTTTTAAGCTACGTCTGGCTATATGTAATTGGTATAAACGTAATTATGATGTTGATTTGGACCCAAATTCGGAAGCTATTGCGACCATTGGTTCTAAAGAGGGAATTGCACATCTTGCTTTAGCTATCACCACTCCTGGAGATTCTGTATTGGTGCCAACTCCAACTTATCCGATCCATACGTATGCCTTTATATTGGCAAATGGGGATGTAACCAATGTGCCCCTGCTGGGACATGATTCTGATTTCTTTGAGGGATTGCTGGATGCTGTTAAGCGCAATTGGCCCCGACCCAAGGCTATGGTGATCAATTTTCCGCACAACCCTACGACCCAAGTTGTTGATATCGAATTTTTTGCAAAAGTAGTTGAGTTTGCCAAAGAACACGATTTGATCGTTATTCATGATTTTGCATACGGAGATATCGTATTCGATAGTTATAAGGCACCTAGTTTTTTGCAAGTCCCAGGAGCGAAAGATATTGGGATTGAGTTTTTTACCTTATCAAAAAGTTATAATATGCCGGGCTGGCGAGTTGGATTTGCAGTTGGGAATAGTGAAATTATAAATGCGTTAGCACGAATAAAAAGTTATCAGGATTACGGTATGTTCCAACCAATTCAAATTGCCGCAACCGTGGCATTGAATGGGCCGAGAGACTGTGTCGAAGATATAACGGAAACCTATTGTGTTCGCCGTAATGTCCTTTGCGAGGGATTGAATAGAATGGGATGGAAGGTGACGCCTCCGAAAGCGACAATGATGGTTTGGGCAGAAATTCCCGAATCGTTTAAAAAAATGGGGTCGCTTGAATTTTCAAAAATGCTGTTGGAAAAAGCTAAGGTAGCTGTTGCGCCAGGAATTGGTTTTGGGGAAGGCGGCGATAATTTTGTCCGTTTTTCGTTGGTTGAAAATGAACATCGAATTCGTCAGGCAGTAAGAGGGATTCGAGAGGTTTTATAGAATTATTTTCAAGGCCTTTTATATTTAAATAATGAGTCTAAATGAAAAATATTAATGTAGGGTTGATAGGTTTTGGCACTATTGGAGCCGGGGTCGCAAAGATTCTCTCGGACAACCGGGAAATAATCCAAAAGAGATTAGGTGCCGCAGTTTGTCTAATTAAAATCGCCGATCTCGATACTGAAACTGACAGAGGCATTAATATTGATGACGGAGTTTTAACCACTTCAGCAGACGATATTCTTGAAAACCCGGAAATTGATATCGTTATAGAACTGATCGGTGGTTATGACCCTGCAAGAGCTTTTATCCTTAAGGCGCTCAATAATAAAAAACATGTTGTGACGGCTAATAAAGCCTTGCTA
>CAZMXD010000132.1:0-5582 GCA_964570185.1 uncultured Nitrospina sp.
CGTTTGCTTCATCTTCATACTCCTCTTGAAGTTTTTTAATTTCTACTTCAAGTTTCTTTTTAAAGTCCTCTTTGAAAGAGGTCAGTTGTTTTTCAAGTTCGGCCTTTTCTTCTTCCAGTGCCGCGAGGGAACCCTTCATTTCTTTGATCAATTCGGAGGGTACTTTAGTTCCATCTTCTTCATCTTTTCCGTAAAGGACTTTCTCGTAGGAAGCAATTTGATCTGTTTTTTCTTTGATTATTTTCTTATATTTATCAATATTTTTTTCATTTTCTTTTTTTAGTTTCTTGACTTTCTTCTTTAATTCTTTTTGAGCATCGGGTTGTTCGCGCAACCGTTTCAATTCCTGCTCCATCATTTCTTTTTCTTTATCGTCTAGTTTTGTTGCACCGCCCTTTGCTTCTAATTGTTCTTCTAGGGCCTGGTTTTGGAGTTTTAGTCTTTTAAGAGCTTTAACGAGTTTTGGATCTTTTTTCCCCTCGTTGGCTTCTTGGGGAGAGGCGGTTTCAGTTTTAGAGGAGTTTTTTAATTTATCCGCAAGTTCGGTGTTTTCTTTTTTCGAATCATCCAGCTTTTCTTTAAGTAATTTTATGGCTTTTTGACTTTTTTCTATTTCCTTGGAGAGCTTTTCATCTGTTTCTGAACTTTTTTCGTCTTTGGCACCTGATCCTGCCGATTTAGTTGTTTCGCTAGAAGCATATTTTATTTCTTCATCTTTTTTGGCGACCGTATCTGTCAGGTCTTTGATTTTTTCTTGACTGAGTTTTAGGATATGTTTTACCTTGGCGTCACCTTTTTCTTTTTCAGCATCACGTTTCTTTAACTCCATTGCTTGCATACGGAGTTGCTCTTTTAACATTTCGTTGCTATCGCGAGGGCTCATAACAATGGGTTTTTCTTTGGTAACTGTAAACTTTTAAGATTTATTTACCTTTTCCTCTCTTTTCATCCATAGGTTTTCTAAGATTCGAAGGAATAAATGAGGAAAGCTTTTCATAAACGACCATGGGATTGTTTTCTTGTACTATGCTCGTTGCTCCCTCAAACATTATCTCAAGATTGACAACTTCTATTTGAGTTCTTGCTTGCAGTTTGCCCATGATTGGATTCATAAACATGAAGGCATATACACTTCCATAAAATGTGGTTAGAAGGGCTACAGCCATTGAGGGACCAACTGATGAGGGATCATCCAAACCATTTAACATTTGTACCAATCCGATTAGGGTACCTATCATTCCAAAGGCAGGTGCGTAAGAACCCATTTTTTTGAAAACATCTTGAACAATTGCATGTCTTTTTTTCATTGCTTCAATTTCAATTTGCATTGTGTCTCTTATTAAATCTTCTTTGGTTCCATCTGAAATAAGTTGGCATGCTTTCTTAAGGAATCTCGAATCAAATTCCAACTTACTCAAAGCTACAAGACCTTGTCTACGACTTATTGTACAAAGCTCGACCATCGTAGCCACCATTTCATTCCAGTCGTGCTTATCGGAGCTAAAGACAATAGCGGCTGCTTTAACAGCTGCTTGCACATCTTTAATTTGAAAGGTGATACAGGTCGCTGCTAAGGTGCCACCAATAACGATCAAAAGACCTGGAGCATTAAAAAAAAGGCTTAGTGGCGAACCAATTAAAATTGATCCAATGATTAGACCGACTCCTACGACGATCCCACCGAGCGAAGCATTATCCACGGTTTAGTCCTTTTTTAAGTCAATAATTCAAATTAATAGGAAGTTTTAAATCTACCACTTCATTAAGGTTTCTGCAATCTTTTCGGTAGTTTAGCCTGATCACTTGATTTTGCTAAAACTTCCTGATTCCTGGCCAATTTTTTCATAATTTGCCTGTTTCCAATTGCTTATCCCATAGTTTTGTTCATAACGGTTTTTTTTAAATCTAGAATTAGCGTAAAATCAAAAATTTATTAGATTTTTCCTGGTTTTCCAGAATCCGGTTGCCGTTTCAAGCATTAATTCCTAATTATTGCTCTATGATATGAAAAATAGGACTGGACTGGGTATTGAAATGAGTTGGGTAATTTAGATACTTTCTTTATTTGTCATACAAGTGACAATGAACAAAATGTCCCCTGTCCAGTTCAATTTGTTGTGGAACTTCTGTTTTACAACGATCCATAACTTCGGGACAACGGGAATGAAAGTGACAGCCGGATGGAGGTTTGAGAGGGGACGGAACATCCCCTTGAAGGGGTTTTGGACGTTGTTTGTCAGCTGGGTTTAGGGATGGCTTGGAGGCTAGTAATGCTTTTGTATACGGATGTGCCGCTTTTCGATTAAGTAGTTCTGTTGGCGCCATCTCAACAATTTTCCCGAGATACATCACAGCTGTTCTTTGCGATAAATGTTTTACAACGTTCAAGTCATGAGAGATAAATAACAGAGAAAGGTTGTCTTCTTTCTGCAGGGATTGAAGTAAGTTTATTATTTGGGCTTGAATAGAAACATCCAATGCCGAAACGGGTTCATCACAGACGATATATTTTGGGTTTAAGGCAAGAGCACGAGCAATACCAATTCGTTGTCTTTGGCCTCCAGAAAATTCGTGAGGGAAACGCTTCATATACATTTTAGAAAGCCCCACTTTTTCCATGAGGGATTCAATTTTTTTCTTTAGCTCATCTCCCCTTGCCAGTCCATGCACGGATAGGGCCTCACCAATAATATTTTCTACGGTAAAGCGCGGGTTGAGGGAACTATATGGATCCTGAAAAATGATTTGCATCTTGGGGCGAATCATAGCTAATTCTTTACCTTTTAAATTTAAAATATCCGTGCCTTCGAAAAAAACTTTTCCTGAAGTAGGTTCAAGCAGGCGAAGGGTCATGCGACCAACGGTGGTTTTCCCGCAGCCAGATTCTCCCACCATGCCAAGTATTTCTCCTTCCTTAATCTCAAAAGAAATATCGTCGACGGCTTTGACTTGACCTATGACTCGGGACAATAACCCGCCATACAGAGGAAAATATTTAATTAATGAGTCGACTTTTAATATTGTTTTCATGGTGCTTCGTCATAGAGCAAACATGCGGTTAGGTGTTGCGTTCCTTCGGTTTCAAGAGGTTTTAATATGGGTATTTCTTGGGTGCACGCATTCATCTTATCTGGGCAACGCGGGTGGAAGGCACAGCCCTCGGGGAGAAAAGCGGGATGCGGAACAGTTCCCGGTATGGTTTCAAGCTTTTCATTGATTGCATCTTTTGGCAAGGAGTTGATTAAACCTTTTGTGTAAGGATGTGATGGGTTTGTAAATATAGTTTCAACTGACGCTTGTTCGACAATTTTTCCAGAATACATAACTGCGACTTGGTCAGCATATTGGGCAACGATACCAAGGTTATGGGTGATCAGGAGGATGGACATTTGTGTTTTTTTTCTCAACTGATCTAGCAAGTCTAATATTTGCGCCTGGATAGTAACATCCAGAGCTGTAGTTGGCTCATCTGCTATTAAAAGTGAGGGTCGACAGACTATGGCCATGGCGATCATTACTCTTTGTTTCATTCCTCCGGATAACTCATGCGGGTATTGCTCAATGCGCTGTTCAGGGGAGGGCATGGCTACTTTTTTCAAAACTTCCAATGCCAAAATCCTTGCTTCTTCTAAACTTTTTTCCTGATGCAGACAAATTGCTTCGGTTATCTGATCGCCAATGGTGAAAATCGGATTTAGGGAGGTCATCGGCTCCTGAAAAATCATGCTGATTTCGTTGCCACGAATTTTTTGCATCTCCAATTCGGATGCTTGCAGGAGATCTTTGCCCTTGAACAAGATGCGGCCGTTTTCAAATTTTCCGGGTGGGGTGGATATAAGGCGCATAGTGCTTAAAGCAGTGACCGATTTTCCGCATCCTGATTCACCAACCAGAGCTAAGGTTTCACCTGAATTAATAGTTAGGTCGACATTGCGTACGGATCTGACAATATTTTCTTCGGTGTGAAAAAAGGTGCTTAGATTTTGAATTGCCAACAGAGGGTTTTGGGAGTGCATAGAGTCTCGATAGGTTTAGCCCTCTGGTTAATCATGATCGTGATCTTCATGATCATGGTCTGTATGATCTTCTGGTTCGTCTAATATATCTTCGTATCGGTATCCATCGTCTTCATCAATGTCATAGCGATTGAGTCGGGTATCAACCCTTTCCGACCACAGGTCGATTCCGCCTTCCAGACATTTGACATTAGTATATCCCCGCTGCATAAGCCATTTCTGGAAACTGGGGCTACGATCTTGCTTCCAGTCAATCAGAACCATCTCTCTGTCTTTTTCGAAGGAACTCAATACATGTTCGTTGTTTTCAGCGTTAATAATATGTGAACCTTCTATTTTTGAAATGTCTCGTTCCCAGCTTTCACGAATGTCTAGCAGCACCGGCTTATTTCCTTTATCTAATTCCGCCTTTAACTCTTCGCAGGTCTTGATGGATATATTTTTTTCTGAGAATTCTTTGTTTATCGCATCAATAGCCGCTTTCAGTGGGACATTATGGGTATGACAAACGGAGCCGATTGTTTCTTCGGGTTTATAGGGAGTGACAGGCATACCAATATGAAATTGTTTAAAAAGTAGCGAGTGGATATCCGGAAAAAGTCGGTTTGCTTCATCCATTCCTAAATCAGGAGTAAAGGGCCCCTCAACCTTTTCAATTTCAATTTCTGAAATTTTTAGGATGTGATACCCATATTGGGAATGTACCGGGCCAATAATTTGACCTAATTTATCCTCGGATATTTCCTGACCCATAATCGATTGAAGATTTCCCTCGGGCATCCACCCCAAATCACCACCATTTTTTTTTGAGGGGCAGGTACTGTATTTTTTAACGGTCTCTTCAAAAGAAGTGCCAGAATCCAATAATTTTTTTGCCGCAACCACATCTTCCATCGAGTGGGTAAATATCTGGCTAGCTCGAACCTTGATCATTTGGATAGTCTCCTAATTCCTGTTTTTTATAGTTTTATGATAGTACTACCTTCAGCTTATGTCAAAGCTCAGTTCATAGAATTGTTGTATCGATTTATATGGGTAATTGCAAATACGGGGCGGGTAAGAAAATAATAATTAGAATAAATGAAGCAACGAATATCTCGGTGCCCGGGTGGAATGCAATTTATTGTCAGTTTCTAAATAAATTGTAATGGCAATTTCTAGGAAAAAGCTATGAGTCTAAGGGGCTAAATAGCCCCGAAGACTCTAGCAGATTTGAACTTGTGTTGTTCCTCCCTGGCAAATCTCTCCAGAAACTTGAAACTGGGTTAATTTGCACCAGGATCAGTTGATACCAGCATAACTTTAAGGCCCGGCGTGAGCCTGTGCTTCGCATGCAGGTCGGGCAGCGGTTGCTTCCAAATCCTTGCAATGACTAATATCCACTTTTGCGTGACTAGGGCCTCCAGTATTACCCGCAGGCGGATGATTACCCATTGGTACTACTCCACCCATTGATGCTGCCGTCGGAGGATGATTTCCGCTATTCATGCCCATCGTACCACCATTGGCGCCTGTCGGAGGATGATTTCCACCCCCCATACCAGGCGGAGGACTGCTATGCGGTGG
>CAZMXD010000133.1:0-5537 GCA_964570185.1 uncultured Nitrospina sp.
GGCGCCAAGGTAGAAATTGATGCAGTTGCATATTTATAATGCATTTATATAGAGCGATAATAGAAAATCGTGGCTAAAAAATCAGATGGAACAAGAAATTTTTATCGTTTTGTAGCGGTACTTGGTGTTCTCGTTATTGGAAGCCTAGGTTATTCGTTTATCAGTTCGGCTCCCAATTTAAACACAGCGCCTTACCACCAACCACCCCCATCATCCACTAAATGCATAGAGTGTCACGTGACAGGTAAAGATAATATCCCTATTATGCCTCATCGCCCGATGGGAACATGCACGCCTTGTCATAAACCTTATAAAACTGACTGAAATCCCAGTAAGGAATTGAAGGATTTATATAATCAAAACAAGTATTTAATTGTAAACAAGTGCTACAACGCAAATATTATTATTGAATTTATATGGCGGAATAATATTAAGACTTATTATTAAGAAGATGAAATTAATATATATTAAGAAAAACCTTAATCGTTTATTGATCATAAGCCTTGTACTTTTATTCACTATGATTGGTTCTGCAAATGCGAAGGAAATAGTCCAAGCGGAATTCACCTCAACTCCTTTACCAAGGAATAATGATAGTCTGGATCGCCCCGTCATCAAATCCACTATTCGTCTTTATTTTGATGACCACTCCGTTAAAGATATTCCATTAAGTTACAAAGAACTTTTTCGTTCCGGTCAACGTATAGGAAATAACTATGCGGGTTCAATTCTAGATAAAAAAGGAAATCGTATAAATAATTGGGGCACTGCTTCAAATCATTCACAAATCAGGGAAGGACCTATATTTTCATCTTCACCAGACGGGAATACACTTATACAAATTAAAAAACAAAAAACCCTGAATTCGGATGCTATTTTTTTGGTAACACATTTTGAAAAAAATGGATGGGTCGAGAATGATGACAAACATATTCCACCTTTTGATTCCGAATACGATGCCCCCATGGCGATAAATTTAACCCAACTAAGTCAAAGCATAAAAAACGGGACATTGACCCCTAAAATATTAACAAATATCCGTTCTAAAAATGTCCCGGGGTTTTGGTTTCCTTGTGCCTCTAGCTTAACTCCCTGGAACACGCATTTAGGAGCAGAAGAATATGAACCCAATGCCAGATGGTTTGAATTTAACCCATTAAAGGCAATGAATTTATATTTAGGAACACAAGGTAAAACAGTTAAGCAGGGAGGTGCCAATCCCTATAAATATGGTTTTCCTATAGAAATTAAATTGAATAAAACAGGAAAGCCTGAAGTTAAAAAGCGCTATGCCATGGGAAGGGTCAGTTTTGAATTGGGGCTTGTAATGCCCGATGAGCGCACCGTTTATTTATCCGATGATGCCAAAGACGGAATTCGCTTAATGTTTATTGCGGACAATCCAAGAGATTTATCATCAGGAACCCTTTATGCTGCAAAATGGAAACAAACTATGAGTTTTAGCGGAGGGCAGGCTGATCTAAAATGGATAAAATTGGGTCATTCGAATGAGAATACAATTACAAAATATTTAGATAACCGGCTAACCTTTTCAGATATTTTTGAATCAAAATTTTTGAAATCAGGAAAAGAGAAATTCTCGAATATTTCTTCTTATACGCCCATTTATGTTTTTCATGGTTATACACCAAAATCTAATAGTAGCATTCGGAATTTGGATACTTTTAAGGTTATTAAAGATATCACCACGATAAAAAATTCCAAAAATAAAATTTATGGCAAGACTAAGACGGAGTATTTGAAAATTAAAAAGGGTATGGAGACAGCGGCAGCTTTTTTAGAGACACGCCGATTCGCGGCTTTAAAAGGAGCTACTACCGAATTCACAAAAATGGAAGGACAGGCGATTAATAAAAAAGATAAAAAGCTCTATACGGCAATCTCAAAGGCCTATAAAGGTATGTTAAAAGGTGAAAATGGGGACCGTTTAAATGATGATATCAGTTTAAAAGGAAACCCAGACGATTTATTATGCGGTCTAATTTATGAAAGTGAATTAGAAAGTGGGTTAAAAGACACGGAAGGTAACGCGATTTTAAGCGATTGGGTAGCAATAAATATGAAAGCCCTAATCAAAGGTAAATCCTCAGGTGCTGAAACTTGTGATGAAAATAATATTGCAAATCCTGACAACCTGAAATTCTCTGAAAAGTTTAGGAGCTTATTTATTGCCGAAGATAGCGGGACCAGGCATTCCAGGGATGTTCTTTGGGCATATTCAGTCGACAAAGGTAACCTTACACGCATTTTGGTTGCACCAAAACATTCGGAAGTTTCAGGCTTATTTATAACTGAAAATTTGAATGGGTATGCATATATTTTTAGTAATTTTCAAAGAAGCATTCATCCTGAAGATTTCTGGAAAAATATGAAGCCAGAGGACGCAAATCAATATATTAGTGATAAAGATTTAAGGGGCATTGTAGGTTATATTGGACCAATACCACTTGGAACAAATTAAATGTAAATTTTGACTTAGAGCTATCCAAGTGTACCTAATTTAGCCAGGATCTTTTTCTGAACAGAAGAAAAAATAGCTGCACACATAAATAATAAAAGTTATATATGGCTGAGGGGCGCTTTCCCGACAGAGTAAACATTGAACCCAATATCAAACAATGCCTTGTGATTTAGATGGTTTCTGCCATCAAAAATAAAAGCAGGTTTTTCCATTTCATCAAAGATCTTTTGATAATCGAGTTGGCTATATTCCACCCAATCCGTTATCAAAGCTATGCCATGAACTCCTTCAGCGGCTTTATAAGGATCAATTGTATATTCTATATTGCTATCAATACCCCGCAGGTCTTTTCGGGCATTTTCAAGGGCATGAGGATCCGTAATTCGTAAGCAGGCTTTTTCCTCGAGCAAACGTTTACAGATATAAATAGCAGGTGAATCACGCGTGTCACCCGTATCAGGCTTAAAAGCAAAGCCAAACACCGCAAGCTTTTTATCCACCAAAGTATTAAACATAGCATTGAGAATACGTTTGACATAACGTTCCATCTGATAATCATTAAGTGTTACCACCTGTTCCCAGAAGGAAGCTACTTCATTTAGCTGATAATATTCAGATAAATAAATAAGATTCAAAATGTCCTTGCGAAAGCAGGAACCTCCAAACCCAGGGCCTGCATTTAAAAACTTTGCCCCGATACGAGAGTCCCTGCCAACGGCATTCGAAACTTCCGTCACATCGGCTTCTGTTGCCTCGCAAATCGCAGAAATAGAATTAATAGATGAAATTCTTTGCGCTAAAAACGCATTGGAGACAAGCTTCGAAAGCTCACTACTCCAGAGGTTGGTGGTAATCAGATTTTTTTCTGGAATCCAGTGCTTGTATAAATCAATTAGCTCCTGACGTGCTGCCAGACCGGTTGGTGTTTCCTTCGACCCAATCAAAACCCGATCGGGAAATTCCATATCCCTAATTCCAGTACCTTCAGCCATAAACTCAGGATTAGATAGAATTTCAAACTGGACTTTATTATTACCGGAATGCAAAATAGTTTCGAGTGTTTCCGCCGCCCGAACCGGTAAAGTGCTTTTTTCTACAACAATTTTATTGGAACTCGAGTTTTCCTTAATTCGTCTCGCTGTCTGCTCAATAAACTGGAGATCAACAGCTTTTCCGGCCCCTTCACCAAAGTTTTTAGTTGGTGTATTAACCGACACAAAAATTATATCAGCCTGATTGATACAAGCATCAATATCTGTAGAGAAAAATAAGTTTTTCCCACGAACTTTTAATACTCTTTCCTCCAAACCCGGTTCAAATATAGGAAGCTTGTCTGAGTTCCATGCGGCAATTCTTTCCTTAGAAATATCTACAATGGTAATTTTATACTCAGGACATTTGTTAGCAATAACAGTCATGGTGGGCCCGCCAACATAACCGGCTCCAATACATAAAATATTTTTTTTGAAATTACTTTGAGTCATTTAAGACTTTTCGGCGAGATGTGAATTAACCTTGAAAGGAAAAAGGTCTGATCCAGATAGGACCAGACCTTTTGAAGTTTTGTTAAAAAAAGATCAACCTTTTTTATACTTATATTTCTTTTTCTTATGATTGTAAGGCTTGGTGCCCTTTTTAAATTTAAGTTTACCATCTTTGATTTCAAAGTCTTCAATTATCAAAGGTGTTTTTTCGGTTTGGCCCTGCTCTTTTGCGCGGTCATCAACTTTTTCAAGTTTTTGATCTGCGTTGTCTTCGCTCCAGTAATCGGCAATTTTGTGGACTTTCTTTTTTCTCTCCTCAAAATTGAACTTATATTTATCATGTACCGATGGTTTGAATGGAGTATTGGGATGCGTATGACATCGCGTACAAACATTCGCATAATCCCATCTTTGACCGTATTTTTCAGTATCTGCCTTTTTAAAATCTCCCTTGGAGGATTTCATGATAGCTCGAAACTGCGATCCGCCTGCTACCGAATGACACATTTCACAGCCCACATTCTCTAAATTAGGTTCATCCGGATCGATTTTGCTAGCAGTATCCTTGCCTTTTTTGCTTTTTGATCCCGCGGGTTTAAACCCGCCTTTTTGTCTATAACCAGTGGTATGGCAGCGCAAACATAGCGGTGTGGTAGTATAATCTTTTTCAGGATCCAACTTAACCCTTAATTTAGCTTCTTTTCTTGCACCGGGTTTAAGCAGATTAAAAGTTCCTCCGTGCGGCGAATCTTTCCAAGCCTGGTAATACGGATCATGACAGCTACCATTACACTTTACAGCACCCACAAATTTTGGTTTTTTACGCAAATCTTTAACAGCTTTAGCCCGTTTCTTTTTTTTGACATCCCACCTGTCGAACATCGCATTTTCTTCGTCTGTCAACTTTATCTTTTTCTTTTTCTTCTTGGCATCTACATCAGCTCCTGCCCCGAAGACAAAAACCAGAGCCACCATAAACAGGCTCAGGTATTTAAACATTTTCCCCATTACTAATTTTCCTTTTTTCTAGGCCCCTTTAAAAACTATGCGCGAGGCAAAATTAATGCAAAAAAGTCCTTCTACTTTTAACTAGGGAAGGATAGTATAAATACCCTATCTGGTCAATACCCAATTAAGTTAAACAATTGACAAATAAACGATTTTTAAATTAACTGTTTGTATCAAACAAAAATTGAAAACCAATCTGTCTGATTTTGATTTCGAACTCCCGCCAGAGTTGATAGCTCAAAAACCTTTATCAAGGCGAGATCAGTCACGTTTGCTGGTCGTGGACAGAACAAAGCAGACCCTTAAACATGATAAATTTACCAATCTAAGTAAGCACCTAAAACCTTCAACACTTCTAGTTTTCAATAATACCCAAGTAGTTCCAGCAAAAATTTTTGCAACTTTAAACCACAACAAAAAATTCGTAGAAATAATTTTGATCCGGCAAATTTCTTCAACCATATGGGAAGTTCTGATGAAGGGGAAAATGAAATCCGGGACGCAATTAAATTTCCAGAATAGCTCTCTGGTTGCATACTTTATTAAAAGAAATGCGGAGTATG
>CAZMXD010000134.1:0-5495 GCA_964570185.1 uncultured Nitrospina sp.
AGGTTGCGCGTCAATACTTTGGGAAGATAAAAATAAAAATAAACAAGCCGCTGACGCCTTATGTTTAACCGCAAACCATTTATTAAAATTTGAAATCATTGATCAAATTGTTCGTGAGCCATTGGGGGGTGCACATCGAAATCATAAACGAGCAGCCATACGTTTGAAAAAAACACTTCGGAAAAACCTTTTAGAACTGAGAGAAATAAACCCTGACGAATTAGTAAAGTTGCGCGAAGAAAAATTCCGAAAAATGGGTAAAGTCATCGAAGAAAAAGCTTAAAATCTCATCTTCCTTTTATAAATGAATCTGATGCTGGAATAGATTCGCATATTCTGATTTGATACTGATTAAATTATCGTGTGCTCCTGTTTCAACCAATTCACCATTCCTCATAACAAGAATTCTGTCGGCTCCTTCAAGCGTAGATAATCGATGAGCAATAGACAGAGTGGTTTTTCCTGCCATTAGCTTGATTAGCGCTTCTTTTATATGGCGTTCAGTTCGTGTATCCACAGTGGAGGTTGCTTCATCCAATATCAGAATGGGTGGGTCTTTTAAAAAAGTCCGGGCTATAGCGATTCGATGTTTTTCCCCTCCCGAAAGTTTTACGCCCCGTTCTCCTACTTTCGTATCATAACCTTCTGGTAAATTATTTATAAATGTATCCGCATGCGAAGCGATAGCAGCCTCAATGATTTGATCCTGGTTTGCTTTAATATTACCATAAAGAATATTTTCAGCGACTGTTCCGTTAAACAAAAAAGGATCCTGCGAAACTAGCCCGATTTGTTCTCTTAAGTAGGATAGTTTCAAATGTTTAATTGGGTATCCGTCAATACAAACCTGTCCTGAATCTACATCGTAAAAACGCATGATTAATTTAACGAGAGTTGACTTCCCACTCCCAGTATGCCCAACCAAAGCTATTTTTTCTCCTGCTGTAATTGAAAAATTGACATCCTTGACTACTGGTTTTCCTTCAATATATGAAAAGTTTACTTTATTAAATTCAATCAATCCTCGAACATTGGTAGAAGGAAGAACAGCGTTAGGGCTTTCCTTTACTTCGGGAACGGTATTTATTATCTCAAATAATCTATCTCCGGAAGCCAGTGCATGCTGTAGCATGTGATTAACTGAATGCAATTGGTTGATTGGAGTATAAAAAAGTGCCAAATAGCCGACAAAAGCAACAAGAGAGCCTACTGTTATTTGATTGGATTGCACCAAGCCAGCACCGAATAGTAAGATAAATACGGTTCCAAGTGATCCTAAAAACATCATGCTGGGTGAATAGATAGCCCATAAGCGCATAACCTCCAAGGTTCCATTGCAATATTCGCGACTTTTTTTATCGAATTGTTTTATTTCATGGAGTTGGCGATTAAATGAAAGAGTTTCACGAATACCTGAGATGGAGTCCTGTAGTTTGGAATTCATAGATGCCGCACGTTTTCGTACAACATGATATTGACTGTGTGCTTTTTCGGTATAAACCCATGCTCCGTATATAAGGAAAGGGATAGGTAACAGTGCTAATAGAGCCAATTTCCAATGCATGTAAAATAGTATTACTGAAATACCAACAAGGGTTAGAACTGCTGTAACAACTTGTTCCACACCATCTATAAAAATTCTCTCGACGTAATTCACATCATCATTGACACGTGACATGAGTTCTCCAGTTGATCCATTTTCAAAATATTTTAAAGACAAGCTTTGAAGAGAACGATAAACATCTGAACGTAAATCAAATACTACATTCTGCTCTACCTGATTGTTGACAACAATACGTTTATGGTTGGTAAAATTACGGGCAAGATAAACACCGGCAACCCCAGCGATTGCCCAGTAAACTCCAACCATTTCTGAACTTTCAACAAGGTTATCCACAATTACCTTTGTTAGCCAAGGTGGTACGAGATCCAGTAGTGTCGTGAAAATCGCAAGGAAAAGAGTTAGAATGACCTTTCCTCGATAAGGCTTTAAATAGCTTAATACTCTTAATAGAGAATTCATAGTTTTCAAAAATTACAATTTAGACATGCATCATTAAAGGGTATAGTATGATCCTTCTTTATCGAAGAAGAAACTAAAAAAACACAAATTTAATGAACGTTTTTTATGGAATATAGAAAGCTGGATGATTTAAAAGTTTCTGTGATAGGTTATGGTGCTTGGGGCATTGGAGGGGCGCCTTTCTGGAACAACGAAGGTGATAATAAATCCATCGAGTCTATTAAAATATCTTACGAAAACGGTATTAATTTTTTCGATACAGCACCTGTTTATGGTTTTGGGCATTCTGAAAAATTAATTGGGAAAGCACTAAAGCCATTCCGTGACAAGGTAGTCTTAGCTACAAAATGCGGACTTAGATGGGAAAAAGAGTCACTGAACTCATTGCGAAAAGATGCCAGTCGAAAATCTATACTAGAGGAGATTGACCAAAGTCTTAGACGGTTGGATACAGATTGGATTGATCTTTATCAAGTGCATTGGCCAGACGTGGAAACTTCACAGAAGGAAACTATGGAGACTTTACTTGAAATTCAAAATAAAGGAAAGATTCGCTACATTGGGGTGAGTAATTATTCGGCAGAACAAATAAAGGAAATTCTGCAGTATGGAAGAATTACTTCACTGCAACCGGAATTCAGTTTGCTGGCTCGGGAAATCGAAAAAGATATAGCGCCACTTTGCCTAGAAAAAGAAATTGGGATCATAGCTTATAGTCCACTCGCTTCCGGAGTTCTTACTGGTAAATACGACAAAAATACCAAATTTAAAGATTGGCGAAGTAAGGGAATAATCGGTACGTTTGTAGGCAAAGGTTTTGTTGAAAATATAAGCAAAGTAGACCTATTAAAGGAAGTTGCTCAGGAAGAAGGAAAAACCTGTGGCCAGACTGCTATAAATTGGGTATTGCGGCAACCAGGTCTTACAACAGCTCTTGTTGGGGTTAAAAATTCATTGCAAGTGGAAGAAAATCTTGGAGCTATAGGGTGGCAACCATCCAAAGAGAACTGCAAAAAAATAGAAGAAATCTTTACCCTGCCTTGCTAAAAAAAACTTAAGGTACAGGGTCAGGAGTCGTGTTTTTGTCACTCGGCTGACCAAGAACCATATTGCTTAATTCCCGGGAATCTTTTTGTACCCTCTGAATCAGCTTATTAATTTTCTGGGTTTCAGGTCTTAACGCATTTAAGGCAAGGTTCATGTCCTCAATTGATTTTTTAAATTTATATTTGGAGTTTCCGTACACCTTGTCTTCCATTCCAACAATTTCTTCATCCACTTTTTTTTCAAGCGAGAGGAAAGTGTGATTTATACGATTTTGAAGAGCGGATATATTGGTTTCTAAATTATTATATTGGGCTCGTTGAAGAGTCTGATTGGTATAAATGAAACCGAACAGAAGTACAAAGAGTCCCGTATAAAACAGAATTTTAAGAGTAGTTATTTCACTTTTTCTTTTTTTAATATTTGCTTTGATAGTGCCCAATTCGCTATAAATTTGGTTCAAAGATTCTGTTAGCTTCTCTATTTCTTTTTGCGGACTGGCTTCGTTTGGAGTTTTCTGCTTTGTTTCTTCCTGACCCATAATTATTATCCTATGAATTTGCCTTTAGATTTTCTTGTTGGCTTAATGCGCCAGATTATCTAAGTACAATTTTATCAGAAGATTTCCATAAAACAATGTGATCAAAGTTGCTACCGACAAAAATGGACCAAAAGGTATTAAGCTTTTTTTGGACTTTTTCTGAAAAATAATTTGAAATACGCTAATGATAGACCCTAAAAAAGCTCCTATAAAGATTATCAGTAGTACCTTTTTCCAGCCCACTAAAGCACCAACTGCCGCGATGTATTTAATATCTCCACCGCCCATACCCCCGTTGCTCAAAACTGCGAGGAAATAGAATAGTCCCCCTCCCAAAAAACATCCTAGAAGAGAGTCTATATAACCTATCGAATAACTACCTGCTGCAAGGCCTAAAACAATTCCTGGTAAAGTTATAGTATCAGGAATAATCTGGTGTTCAATATCTATAGCTGTGATTATAACTAGGGACGGAGCCACAATCGTGTAAATCAAGAAATCAAAGGTCAGCCCAAATTTGAACAATCCGACAACCAGCAGTAAACTGGTGATTAATTCAATAGCAGGATAAATTGCGGATATATTTTCTTTGCAGTTCCTGCATTTGCCACCAAGAATCAAATAGCTTATAACAGGGATATTATCGAAAGGACGCACAGTTGCGGAACAGGAAATACAATGGGAGGCAGGAAAAACAACAGATTCTTTTTTCGGTAATCGATGTATACACACATTCGCAAAGCTGCCTATTACTAGTCCAAAAATAAAGATGGCTATTGCTATCAATGCGTAAGGAATTGTTTGGATAACCTCCATTCCTTACAAATCCTTATCTAGGATGGAAGAGGTCGGGGTATAGCTAAATTCCATATTGAGTGTTATTAACGACTGATAAATAATATCTGCTGAAAACCCTCTTCTTTTTAGGTATTGAAACAATCGTCGTTTCTTTTTTTCTACTTCAACGCCTTTTAAGGTTTCCCATTTTTTCTTGGCACATTCTTCGGCCAGTTGTATCTCGGGGTTGTTTTCATAAAGAGTGTCCACAATATTTTCGAGTGTTTCTCGATCAATTCCTTTATTTAAAAGCTCCAGATATAAACGATTTTTGCCGAATTTTTTTTTATTAATGTTGAACTGGCCCCATTGTAATGCAAATCGTTGATCGTCAACGTAATCGTGGCTTTCCAGATATTCGAGGGTCTGTTGAATCACAGGGCGGGAATATTTTTTTTTCTCAAGATATTGAGTGACTTCCCATTTGCTGCGGTCTCTATAAGAAATATATTTTAATGCCTGGTTTTTGGCTTTTTTCAATGCTTCAGGATCAGGCATATTGCCAATTATCCGTTTTTCCCTGCCTTCTTAATTTTGGTAGGCGCTTCTTCTTTTATCACAGAAGAGTTTTTATCTGATAATTTTTCTAAGCCTGCCATAAGACCCAATTTTTGACGTAGCTGGCTTTCAATTTCATTGGCAATTTCCGAATTTTCTCCAAGAAAACGTTTAGAGTTTTCCCTGCCTTGCCCTATCCGGTTGTCTTTGTACGAAAACCAGGTACCGCTTTTTACGATGATTTCATTGGCCACTCCCAGATCAAGAAGGTCCCCCATTTTGGATATCCCTTTGCCATAAATAATGTCAAATTCACAATTACGGAAAGGCGGGGCCACTTTATTTTTTACTACCTTGGCGCGAGTGCGATTACCGATGACTTCCTCCCCATCTTTTAGAGCGGCAATACGACGGATATCTATTCTGACAGAAGAATAGAATTTGAGGGCATTTCCGCCTGTTGTTGTTTCTGGATTTCCAAACATAACTCCAATTTTCATGCGAATTTGATTTATAAAGATCAGGCATGCATTCGATTTATTGATTACACCA
>CAZMXD010000135.1:0-5493 GCA_964570185.1 uncultured Nitrospina sp.
GCCGCCTCGGAACCAGCCAAACCTGCACCAATAATGGTTAAAAAATCATTCACAGAATATTTTAGGCTGCCGCATTAATTTTTTTAAATCCGCACTCTGGGCAAAGAATCGTGGGGTCTTCGTTCTTTTTCCATTTTTCAACCATAAATGGATGTTTGCATTCTGGACAGGGTTCTCCCTTTGGTTTATCCCATGACGTGAATTTACAGTCTGGATATTTTGTGCATCCATAAAAAGTTCGACCCTTTTTAGTCCTTCTTGGAGCAATTTCGCCTTTACAATTATCTTCTGGACAGCCGATTCCCAAGCCTATGGGCTTTGTGAATTTACATTCAGGATAAGTCGAGCAGGCAATAAATTTTCCGAACCTACCCCTCTTGATTATTAAGGCAGATTCGCACAAGTCACAAACTCCATCTACCTCGTCAGGGGTTGCCTCCTCTTCGCTCCCGGGTTTTTTAATATCTTTTGTATTTTTACAATCCGGATAACCGGAACAAGCCATAAATTTACCAAACCGGCCCCACTTAATTATCATAGGTTCATTACATTTTTCGCAAACTTCATCCGTTTCTTCGACCTCGGCTTTGAAATCTTTCATTTTTTTCTCAGCTTCCTCAAGGTCTTTTTTAAAAGGAGTATAGAAAGACTGAAGAACCTTTTTCCATTCAATCTTCCCGTCCTCAACCTCATCTAACTGTCCTTCCATTTTAGCGGTAAACTTAGTAGTCATAATATCCGGAAAGTTTTCAACCAAGAGGTCATTAATCATGAAACCCAACTCTACTGGTTTCAACCTTCTTTCTTCATTATGTATATAGTCACGATCTTTTATAACACTTATAATAGAAGCATAAGTACTTGGTCTCCCCACACCTTTATCTTCAAGTTCTTTAACAAGCATTGCTTCTGTAAAGCGTGCTGGAGGTTGGGTGAAATGCTGTTCTGGTAAAATTTCAAGAAGTTTCAATTCCTCACCTTTTTTCAAAGGCGGCAAAATACGATCACTATCCTTGGTATCAGGTTTCTCGACTTTAGCATCATCTTGACCCTCTACATAAACTTTCATGAAACCGGCAAATTTTAAAATTGATCCGTTGCTACGAAAAAGGTAATTACCCGATTTAATATCAAATTGGGTGGTATCCAAGACAGCAGGAACCATTTGGCAAGAAACAAAACGCGACCAGATTAATTGATAAAGTCGAAATAGATCTTTTTCAAGATAATCTTTTATTGAGTTTGGATCAAGATTGACATCCGTAGGTCGAATGGCTTCATGTGCCTCTTGGGCGGATTTTTTACTTTTATATGCATTGGGTTTAGGAGGCAGGTATTCATTTCCATATCGTTCGGGAATAAAATTTCTCACCTCTTCCAGAGCCTGATCTGATAATCTGACCGAATCAGTTCTCATGTAAGTAATTAAGCCTACCGTACCCTTTTTATCTAATTTAATTCCTTCGTATAATTTTTGGGCCAACAACATCGTTTTTTTGGGTGAGAAATTTAATTTTCGAGATGCTTCTTGCTGAAGGGAGCTAGTAATAAAAGGGGCACTTGGGTTCCTTTTTCTTTCTTTTTTCGTAATTGAATCCAAAACCAAGGGCACACCGTCTAAATCCTTAAGAATTTTATCAGCTTCTTCTTTATTTCCTATTTCAGCTTTTTCCTCAGCAATTTTAAGGAGTTTGGCCTGAAACTTTGGCTCAGAACTTCCTTCCAAATCAAGGGTTACAGACCAGTACTCTTTTGATTTGAAAGCCTGGATTTCTCTTTCTCTTTCACAAACAATGCGCAAAGCAACTGATTGTACGCGGCCAGCACTCAAGCCCCTATGAACCTTTTTCCAAAGGATCGGGCTTATTTTGTATCCCACCAAGCGATCAAGAATCCGCCGGGCTTGTTGAGCATTGACTCTGTCTGGATTTAACTCCGTGGGATTATCTAGGGCTTCTTTGACCGCCTTTTTAGTTATTTCATTAAATAAAACTCGATAAATTTTTCCTTTGGTGAATCGTGCAACTTCATTTCCTATGTGATAAGCAATGGCCTCGCCTTCACGATCGGGATCAGGAGCCAGAAAAATTTTTTCTGCTTTTTTAGCTGCCGTTTTTAACTCCTGTAAAATCTTCCCTTTTCCTCTAATCGTAATGTATTCGGGCTCAAAATTATTTTCAATATCAACGCCTAGTTTTTTCTTAGGAAGATCCTTAAGATGGCCTACCGAGGCTTTAATAATAAAATCCTTGCCTACAATTTTTTTAAGTGTGTTGACTTTGGTAGGTGACTCAACTATTAATAAAGATTTGCCCATATTTCCTCACTCGATTAATTTTGCATACCAATTAGAACAATATGTCTTCAGGCCCAATTTGCTAACTAGATGTTGCCTTACTGTTAAAATAGTTTATCCGAAATTGGTCTCGGTGATAAAGTACTGTTTTAAAAAAAATTGTCAACAAGTAAAAATTATATGATTAATAGTAATTTTTATTTTTCTCCATTCTAAAACGCTATTAATTAAACTGCTAATATTTAAAAATATTACGATTCATAGTTAATTATCGCGATCCAGTTCTGCTATAGAAAGGTTAAATTTATAAACTGATTCATAGTAACCACTTAAAACGCGTGTATATATTATTAGAGCCTGAAATAAATCGCCAGGATCGCCTATTCCAAAATCATAATTGGCAACTTCACTCACCAATAAAGCACGGGTCATTTTTCTATTTTTCAGGGCTAGTTGCATTTTTTTCTTTGCTTCATTTATTTTTAAAAATGCTTTTTTTAATAAAATGGTTTTATTCCTTACGCCAGGTGCCTCTCTATTTTGCCGGATCCATTCCTCAAAGTTATCATATTCAAAGTTTAAAGGAGAAATATTTTGATTTGCCAATTCTGCATTTATCTTATATTCATTTTTCAAAATATCTGAAAGCGATAATCGGGAAATCTTCAGATCGGTTTCTACCCCATATATATCATTTAAAGTTCCAGCCAGACCCAATTTAAGTTTGGTTATATCAGATTGGCTAATGTCCTCTTCTCCTATTTCATATTTTTCTTCGGCTTTACTGATAGATTTTTCAAAATGTCCTTTAACCTCATTCAATATTTCCAGTTTCTGGCCTTGATACTGAATCTGGTAATAGAATTTTTTAATAGCGTATTCTATTTCATGAAAGGACACGTTTTCGCCAATAGAATAAGAGCGAGCTTTCTCCAAAATGATATGAAGGGAGGGAATTGGTTTTATTCCATCTGCGTGAGAATTACTTACGATAAATAGCGAAAGAATCAAAATAATTCCTTGCCAAACATTAAATCGTTGCATAAATTCCTCAAAAAATTAAATAGAATTATAAAAATATATTAATTCATAAAAAATAAGAAGAGAATAAGATTAAACGTTACTATATATTTTGGACTGTTTAACGATTTACATTCTTATCATCCCATTTTTATAAGGCAGGATAATGCTAAATAATCTTTAAATTATTATATTTAGGGGAAGTATTTTAGCCGGAGAAAACTAAAAAGGGCACTAAACTTCTAAAAAAGAAACCTTGATGGCAACCAAGAATATTCTTTTTAAGTCCAAAAAACATGCAAAGGCAAGAAGTTTAGTACCCGATATTCTTGAAAATGTATCATACGAGACTCCCACTGTCAATTTCATAATAAGGTATGCCTTATATAATCAAATTTTAATTGGCAAAAAAATTATTTAAAAACATATATTTAAATAAGTATCGTCAAATTTTCAACATTTCTACAGTAAATTTATAAAATCTTAATTACGGTTTAAAACAAAGGTTTTATCTATTATTTTTGTTTTAGAACCAAATTTAAGGTTTAATAATTAAAATAAACTATTATATTTCAATGGCTTATAGTCTAAATCGCAGAAAAAGGAATAGGAATAAAAGTAAGCAGAAAAATTACTAGTGAAATTATCCCAAGAGCCTTATGAACATACTCTAATTCACCAAATCCTTGTTCAAGTGGTGCTGTTTGGAAACCCATCAAAGCAATAATTAATGCCCAAAAAAACCAGCCAGGCCAAAAATAACCTAAAGGAAATAACCCAACAAAAATAAGCTTCCCGATTAAACTATGTTTGTTAGGACATAATGCAAAAATGATATGACCTCCATCTAATTGGCCTACAGGCATTAAGTTTAGCGCTGTTACCAACATTCCAATCCATCCAGCAAAAGCAATTGGGTGAACAATCAAATTGGGTGAACTGGGATCTACACCAAGAATGAGTTTCGAACAAACGTTCAATAAAAGAGAACTTCCAAAATTAATTGATGACATTGCAAAAGGTGCAACTGTGGATAGATGTAAACCTAAGATCAATGCCGGTAATGCAACAATAAAACCGGCAATCGGTCCTGCAGCACCTATTTCCATCAAAACCCTACGATTTGGTATCCGTTGTTTAATTTGAATAAATGCCCCAAATGTTCCTGCAATAAATATGGGTGGGGCGGGAATAAAATAAGGAAGCGTTGCCTTGACACCATTTCTCTTGCTAGCCCAATAGTGTCCAAATTCATGGGCACCTAAAATAAGCATTAAACTGATGGAAAATAATAGTCCGCCTGCCAAAATTGTTGTAACCAATGTTGCTGCGAGAAGGCTATAAAACAACCACCAATTATTTTTTATAGGGCCTACTGATCCGTCAAATGGTTCATATAATGATGGATTTTTATTCGAGCTATGACTACTAGGTATGTTTTGATCCACTTTTTATCATCAGAGGGGTTTATGAGTGAAGGTACGAGGGCTTTTTCCTTCATAATCTTCTACAATTTGACCATTGCCATAAACCCTGTATTTATAGATAACTAAACCCTCTAAACCAACTGGACCCCTGGCATGAGTTTTATTGGTACTTATGCCTATTTCTGCACCCAGCCCATAGCGAAAGCCATCTGCAAAACGGGTGGACGCATTCCACATTACGCTTGCAGAATTGACTTCGTTCATAAATTTTTCAGCACTTTTTGAGTTTTCAGTGACTATTGTATCTGTATGTCCAGACCCATGACAATTAATGAAAGCAATGGCCTCATCTAAGTTTTCAATAATTTTAATAGAAAGTTTTAAATCATTGTATTCTTCATCCCATTCATTATCCGATGCCAAAGCTACTTCCTTGCTAATTTTACGAGTATTTTCACAACCTAATAATGAAACACCTTTTTCCTCAAAAAATTTAACCAATTGAGGAATAATTTCTGGGGCTAACCCTTGATGAATGAGAAGATTTTCCATAGCATTACAGGCTGCTGGATATTGTAACTTGGAGTCAAAGGCAATTTTTAAAGCTTTATTTAAATCAGCGTCCTCATCAATATAGTTGTGGCAAATTCCCTCAGAATGCCCCAAAACAGGAATTTTTGTATTGTCTTGAATATATTTTACAAAATCGTTACTGCCTCTAGGGACAATTAGGTTAATAGATTTTTCTTC
>CAZMXD010000136.1:0-5465 GCA_964570185.1 uncultured Nitrospina sp.
TAGACTTTCCTATTCCTGGCTCACCACCAATTAGAATTAGTGATCCTTCAACCATCCCGCCACCTAAAACTCTGTCAAACTCACCAATACCAGTTGTTAGGCGGTGCTCTGGGTCAGTCTGAACATGGGTAATAGGAAAAGGAGCAGGAGAGTCGGATTTATTACGAGATTTAGAACCAGCGGGTTGGATTTTGCGTTCTTCAGCAAAACTATTCCAGGTATCACATTCGGGACATTTGCCTAACCACTTTGGAACTTGGTGACCACATTCCTGACAAATAAAAATAGTGTTTGTTTTAGCCATATAGCAAGGCAGACATAAACCCTTTGCAATTTAAATTTTGTGAAAAAGGAAAGAACTGATAGCACTTAAATCCCTAATTTTTCTAATACTTATCGAGACCAAAAATTATTTCTTGTTCATATTACGCAAGGTTTTCTTTATGTCTCTACCTTCCTGAATACTTTCATTGGCTTTATTGCGCAGACCAGCGAGTGCTTTTTTTATGCTTTCTTGATTTTTTACTACACTTGCTTGCACCTTACTTAGTTCATTTTGTACTTTAACCACCTGACCAAGCTTATCCTGCTCTACCGCGATAGCTTTTAAAATTTCTATCAAACGCGAGAGTTTTTCATTCGCCAAATCTATTTTATCCTGGTTCGAGTTTTCTTTTCTCGAGGACTCCGTCAATTCTTTAATCACGGATTCTTCCAAGTGGTTTGCCTGAGCAGTCAATTGCAGAGAATTATCTATGAGCTTATTGATTTTTGTATCCGCTAATTGTTCGAATTCCTGTACTTTGACCAAATTACCTTCTAATACCCCAAGCGCCTGACTGGAGGCGGCATTGTTAATTTGCATTGTCTTAATGGCTGCAGAAAGCTTATTTATTTTTTCTTCTGCAATCATCAGGTTCTTATTATTCACAGAAGTAATTTGATTAATCGTATCCACAGACTTTGCGAGTTGATTTCTCTGGGCAGCCAATTGCGAAGAATTCTCTAAGAGCTTATTGATTTTTGCATCCGCTAACTGCTCGAATTCCTGCACTTTGACAAAATTATCTTTTAAGATCGCAAGCGCTTGATTTGAGGCGGCATTATTAATTTGCAACTCTTTAATGGCTTCGGAAAGCTTATTCATTTTTTCGTCTGCCACCTTCTGGTTTTTGTTGTTCACGGTAGTATGTTCTTTAACCGCATTTAGGTTTTTATCAATAGCCGCTAACTTAGTCCTTGTATTTTCTAATCGCTTATCACTTTCTTTCAAAACCTCCAATGCCTTCTCGTTGGTTTGGCTTAACGTGGAAAGCTTTTGGAGAATAGCTACTTTATTATTCTGATTGTCTTTGGCGATAGCGGGTATTAACTCATTGGATAAAGTATCATTTGTGTCATCAAAACCTTTCTTTGTTATCTTCTCCAAAGTGACCACTCTTTGCACTACTTTATCCAAGTTACCTTTAACTACTGAAGCTATTTTTTGAGAGTTTTGTATGCTCTTGCTGTTTAACTCCTGCAAATCTTTATGCAGGTTCTTCTGTAAACTATTGAGTGATGTTTTCTGCTCATCCTTGAAATTATTCAGGGTTTGATTTTGTTTATTTATTTTGATCAGGACTCCATTCACTTCATTTTTTAATGTATTGTCCAAGTCCTTTATTTTGGTATCGACTTTATCAATTTGTGAAAGAGTTTGTGCTTTATTCAACTCAACCGCACCCTGTAATTGAGGCATGGTCTGTTTTATTTCTTCAATTTGTCGGAATAAAACTTCAAGTTGCTGCCTTAAGTTTTTTATTTCCTCCGTCTTAAGCTCCACAAGGCGCGAATTAATTTTTTTTAAATCCCTCCTGATGGAATTCATTTTTTTGTCGTCAACACCAATGAATTGCGCAGAAGCATTAAGAGGAAATAATGCTATAAATAATAATAAAAAATAACCATTTAATGCTTTAAGTAGTCTCATAAAGTTCTGTTTTTTCTTTTAACCTTATATAATCGATAAAAAAAAGACCGTGCCGGGAATAAACCCGACACGGTCATATTATATACGATTTTTTTGTAAACCGTCGAAAGCAGCTTTATTTCGCTACCATAAAATGCGCTCTCCTGTTTTGAAACCAGCAGGTTTCGTTGCTGTCAAAACAAAAGGGTTTTTCTTCACCATAGCTGATTGTATTTACCCGACTCGAATCAATACCCTGAGAAACCAAAAACTTCTTAGTAGAATGAGCACGACGTTCGCCAAGGGCAATATTATAATTGTTTGTTCCTCTTTCGTCACAATGTCCTGAAATTTTAATTCTCATTCCCGGATTGTTCTTAAGGAATGCAGCGTTTTGCTGAAGAGTTTTTTTGGCATTGCCATCGAGATCGTATTGATCAAAGTTAAAATGGATATCCTTAAGTTGCGAGCTTTCTTTAAAAGGAATTAAACGAGCATCTGATCCCCCCTCACTAATGCCGCCATTGGCACCATTGGAACCATTGGAACCATTGGCACCATTTGCATCATTAGTACCATTCTCGGCAACAAAAGGGTTGTCTCCCGCAGAAAAAGAACCGGCCGATCCATTACCAACATTTTCTTGACCACCTTTGGCAAATCCACCCATATCAGATCCGGTACCCGATCCTGCACCAAAAGAATTTTCAGCTATTGCGCCAGACCCATTACCGGGACCTTCCAAAATTGGCTCTTCACTAAAAAAATCAGAAGCTGCGGAAGAACCACCAGAACCACCTATTTCTCCTGCACCACTAGAGCCTTCATCGGTCTCTTCTTCCGTTGGGCTTACGTTGGATGCTGCAAAATCGGAATCTTCTATTCCGCCACTTGCAGTTTCGATTTCAGGGGGCATGATCTTTTTCGAGCATGCCGTCGATAAAAACATTATGCATAATGCTGCAATTACCATTTTCCAATTAAATAAACTCATGTAATAACCTCGCCTAAAGTTGTCCCTGTTTAAGTCTTAAATTCGAATTAAGAATATTCCCTTTATCAATGATTGTACCATCCAGGAGCTAAATCTCAGAATTCATTGATTTTATTAAAATTAAATATACTGATATTATCATATAATTATATAAAAACTTCAAAAAATATTATAGATATTTGATTATTATTTTATAACCTTCTAAATTCTAAAGATTTTGATTTTAAAGCCTGTAGGAATTTTTAAGGAGTATATTGAAATGGTAACGGAAACTTTTTCATCTGACAATGTTTTTTTCAAACTTTTACCTCTAATATTTAGAATAAGGAGACCAGGAAGGGCTGTGGCTTTTTCCAGAAAAGGTTAATTGACGAGTTGACTTACTTCCCAGATGCTGAACGAAAATATTAAATCCATTGTTAGTTCTTTTACGAAATACTAGAAACCGGCCATCAGGAGACCAACTGGGTTGTTCTGAACTTCCAAGACCCGAAGTTACAACCTCACTTTTATGTGTATTCAAATCGTAGACACTAATTTGAAATTTCCTGCCCTGCCGTGAGGTATACGCAATTTTGTCCCCATCAGGAGACCAAGAAGGATTATCATTGTATGAAGAACCAAAGGAAATCCGGGTGACCTTCCCGCTATCCCCTTTATCGGCATACATAATATAAATTTGCGGGGAACCTGTCCCTGATCGATCTGAAGTGAAGGCAATTTTCTTTCCGTCAGGAGACCAAGTAGGCGAGGTATCAATGTTAAAATGCCGCGTTAAACGTTGTAACTTCCTATTTCTTTTTAAGAGATATATTTCAGAATTTTGATCTCTACTCAATACTAAAGCAATCTTTTGCATATCCGGTGACCACGCCGGTGCAGCATTTAAACCCGGCAAACGGTTCAGGGTTTGACGTTTTCCGCCGAACTTATCGATCATTATTAAATCTGGATTATGAGCGGCATAAGAGGTGTAAATTATCCAGTTTCCGTCCGGAGACCAGGCGGGGCTTAAATTAACAGTTTTATCATTTGTTAATTGACGCGAATTATGCATATCAAAATCTACCAACCATATTTCTTTATTACGATTTTCCTGTTTCAAAAAGGTTATCTGCGTTTCCGCAAGGCCGCGTTTCCCCGTCAATTGCATTACGACTTCATCAGCAAATCGGTGCACTACCTTACGAAGCATTTTTGGATCAGCTTTATAACGCTTACCCAACATGAATCTTTTATTTACCGCATCGTATAGGCGAAAAATTAATAGTTGTCTTCCTTTTGGTAATATTCCATATTCGGTTTTAATAACCCATTGAGCTCCAACCTGCCGCCAACTATTATAATCCACCTTGGAATCAGATCTCTCCATCCTTTCTAATTCTTCATAGACAGGTTTTGGCAAAGGGGAAAATAACTCTGAAAGAATTAGATCCTTTCTTAGAATTCCTTTTGCTTCTTTACCTATCCCCTTCATATCAGATCCGTCTCCTTTAAAAACAAAATCCGTGATGGCCAATACAACTTTTTTCTGGGTTTCTTTTTCAACATCCAACCTCATACCAAGTTGGGCTTCCGCTTTTACGCAAAAGAAAATGCCAAGGGTAATTAATAACCCAAAAAATGTATGTCCCGCTTTATTGATCTTTAGGTACATATTTAAAATAAATATTCAGCAAAAGATTGGACTTCTTTAACTCTTTGGGAAATTTTGGAAAAGGTACCGAGTCCAAAACCGCGCGAACAGCAAGGGTGTCCAAGGCTCCCACTCCGGTACTTTGTGTAACAAATGGTTTATCAATATTACCTTTTGGGAAAATACGAAACGAAATAATAGCTTCCTTTCTGTACTGCTCTGCCAGAGGGTCGCGCCAGTTTTTATATATTTTTTCTCGAATCAATCCGGCATAGAGAGATTGAGCATCAACACTGGGGGTTCCTTCCCTCCGAGAGTCAATTATTTTAGTATCATCACTTGGCACTTCTTTCTTTTTCGGGGTGTCTGGGAGCGCACCTAACTTGCTTTGTAACTTGGACTCATCTAACTTAGCATCATCAATTTCCACCTCTACCTTAGAAGATGCCACGGAAATTGATCCCAGTTTTTTAAGTGCAGATCCATAAACTTTATTTATCTTATCTTTAACAACTGCATTTGCACCCAATTCCTTTTCATCATTTTTATCCGCTAAATCTAGTTTAGCTAAACTTTCAAGCTCATCTAAGAGATTTCTTTTCTCAACAACAGATGTTTTTTCTTTATCTACATTTTCCTTGATTGAATCAGGTTGTTTTTCCGTTTTTTTCTGTTCAACCAGCTCTTCCATTTTTAAATCATCAAAATCTTCCAGTAGATTTTTGGTCACAGGTTGTTGTTTTTTTGTTTCCTTCCGCTCAACCACCTTTGCTTTTTTGAAATCATCGACACCTTGCACCAAGTTTTCTGTAACAGACTGTTTTTTTTCTACCTCTTTTTGATCAACCACCTCTTCCATTTTAAGATCATCGAAATCTTCCAGC
>CAZMXD010000137.1:0-5455 GCA_964570185.1 uncultured Nitrospina sp.
ACGTGAGAATAGTTCTAAGCACCAAAATGTTTATCAAGATTTTTTCGGTTTTTCTGAAAAGCCGTTCGACCTGACTCCCGATCCCAAATACCTTTACTTAAGCCCAAAGCATAAGGAGGTGCTTGCTCATCTGGTTTATGGTTTGCAGGAGAACAATGGTTTTTTAAAAATAGTTGGTGAGGTAGGCACTGGTAAAACAATGATCTGCCGAAGTTTTCTTAGGGAGCTAAGAACGGATTTCAATATTGCCTATATTTTTAATCCAGCAATCAATGAATTGGAACTATTACAGACTATTAATAGTGAACTGGGTTTAACTGGTAAAAGCAAAAGCAAAAAGAAACTCATTGATGTGCTTAACGTTTTTCTGCTGGAAGAAAGAGCGAAAGGTCATAGAGTAGTTGTCATAATTGACGAAGCCCAAGATCTAGCTCCTGATGTTATGGAGCAATTGAGATTATTATCTAATCTTGAAACCGATACCGAAAAACTTATTCAAATCGTTTTGATTGGACAACCTGAGCTGGATAATGTTTTGGCTAAAGAAAGCCTGCGCCAGTTGCGACAACGGATCACTATTCAATGGGAATTATTGCCACTCAACCTTGAAGAGACGCATGGTTACATCCAACACAGGTTGAATGTGGCTTTAGGAAAAGGAAAGGTCAGTTTTTCAGGTTCCGCAGTCGAAACTGTTTTTCGTTATTCGCGTGGAATTCCGAGAATGATCAATGTTATCTGCGACAGGACCTTACTAATTGCTTTTACAGAAAGCACAAAAAAAATAAATCCGCAAATTGTTAAAACTGCAGTGCAAGATATTGGCAGTCTGGCGCCAATTGAATCTTGGTTGAGCAAGTTTTGGAAACTGGCAATTCCTTCTGCGATTGCGGCAGGGATCGGTTTTTTAGCTTTGAATTATCTTGCCCTGCCGGATTTCAATAACAAGGCACAACGAGAAAATATGATAACCTTGATTCAACCAGAACCCATTGGCCTCTCTTCACCAGATAAATTTATAAATTACTCTGCATCTACCGAAACGATTTCTCCGATCGTCGCTTTGAATGCCCCAGAGAAAGTAACAGAACCAGCTACCTTGTCAGAACCCGCACCCCTAAAAGCCCCCTCTGTTCAAGGTGCATTAAAAATGGTAGATCCAGAAAAGCTGGTTACCTATTTATCCAGTTTGACACTTATAGAAAGCAAATTAGAAGCGGTTAAATGGCTTCTCTCAGCTTGGAATGTTAACCCTAAAAAGCTTCAAGTAAAAGAAGATTTGGAAATGTTGACCGAGAACTATAATTTGCTTCAATATGAGATGAACGGGACCATGAAACGTTTGCAGACTCTTAATTACCCTGCATTGCTGGAAATTGCTCTTCCTAATGCACAGGGAACCAAGTATCTGGCTCTATCTTCTATCAAGGGAGAAGTAGGCGTATTTGGTTCGGTAGATGAAATTGAGATGCCCCTTTCAATGATCAACTCGCTTTGGACACGTAAAGCTATTGTTTTATGGAAAGACTTTGAAAATCTTCCCGAGCCGCTTGAATTTGGATTCAAGGGCAAAGAAGCGATTTGGTTACAAAAAAACCTTCGTCTGCTAGGTTTTTTTCAGGGAAGAGAGGCTCCTTTTTACGGTCCAAAAACAATCCAAGCCGTAAGAGAGCTTCAGCGGAATAACGATATTAAGGATGATGGTAAATTTCAAACGGACAGCAAAATGCTTGTCTATAATCTTTTACAAATTTACCCGACACCAGATCTTGTGACTCGGTAATTCTTCTCCATATATAGGCGTGGCAAATGAGCACAATTTTAAAAACGTTAAAAAAACTTGAAGAGGAAAAAAGCGTTTTAGAAAAAAGATTAGATTTAAAAGACATGGTTCTTCAGGATGAAGACAGCTCGTATTCTATCTCTTCCTTAAAGACTTATCCCAGATTTATTTGGGGTGGGACATTATTTTTTACTGGTGTTGCGGTTACTGCTTTTTGGTTGTGGGTTGATAAACCGCAGAATATGCAAATTCCATCCATTTCGCCTCCTAGTTCTTTTAAATTGCGGCCTCCGGTTCCGGTAAAAAAGCAAACCAGCCCATCTGTTCCAGGTATACCCCTGTCAAATATTCCAGAGCAGCCAAAACAGCAGCCGTATAGTCAACCTACTTTAAAAAACAATAATTACTCGGTAGAAAAAGATGTTTCTGGTAATAAATTGATTAAACCCGTAGTTCCAATTCCCGGCTTCAAAAGAGGAGCGGTTCGTCAGGAGGAAGGTGTTTATGAAATTCAATCTTTGATCGCATCCGCAAAATTGCTTGCCGACGAACCTGAAGAGACCCGCGTTCCACAAATAAATAAAAACCTCTTTATCCCTGGATTAAAAGTAAAGGGTATTATCTTTTTTTCTTCTGGGAGTCCTTCCAACCATATATTCGTTTCGACCCCAAAAAGCAGTAATCAAAAAGCTCGTGTTGGAGATTCAGTAGAATCCGCAACTCTTTTAAAAATAGAGCCAAACGCTGCTCTTTTTTCTTATAAAGGTGATAAGGTTCATCTAGAAATCGGGGAATAAGAGATGAACCCGTTGCATTCGGCTATTCTTAATACTTTGGCATAAAAACATTGCACACCGTATATAAAGCAGTTTCACCGGATGAGATGAACCGGGTACTGGCATATTGCAAGCAGCACACTCTCAAAAATAAAGGTCCTTTTGAGATATACCCTGGTGAAGAAATTTCGCAAATTATGGTGATTGTAAATTCGCGTCAGGAAAACGAACCTCTGGAAAAATTTAAACCGCTCGGAGCCTTCTATTGTAATTATTTGGGTGAGGGAATTATTTCACTGGATCAGAAGGAAACAGGTTATGATGCCATGCCTTCCGCTGCAAAGCATGAACAGTTGTTGAAAAAGGTGATCGATATTCTTATTGAGAAAGCTCGCCCTGGTTTAGAATTACATTTTCCCATTTAAAATTAGATCCCTAACAGGGAATGAAAACTTTACTAAACGATATAGTAAAAAGCTATTCCGCCGGTTAGCTTTATGGACCTCGACCTTTACCTGCCAGTGTTCGAAGCGGGGTTGACTTTGTTGGTTGATCTCTGCTAAACCCTATCGGTTATGTATTTTCAAGATATCATTTTAAATCTTCAAAATTATTGGGCATCCCGCCAGTGCGCCATACATCAACCCTATGATATTGAGGTTGGTGCGGGCACGTTCAATCCATGCACTTTTTTCAGAGTATTGGGGCCAGAACCTTATAATGCTGCTTATGTTGAGCCGTCCCGTCGACCTACGGATGGCAGATATGGGGAAAACCCTAATCGTCTGCAACATTATTACCAGTTTCAGGTCATTCTTAAACCTTCTCCGCAAGGTGTACAGGATCAATATTTAGAAAGTCTCACTGCTTTAGGCGTGGACCCCATCAAGCATGATATTAGATTTGTGGAAGATGATTGGGAATCCCCTACCTTGGGAGCCTGGGGATTAGGCTGGGAGGTCTGGTTAGATGGAATGGAGATCACTCAGTTTACTTATTTCCAGCAAGTTGGCGGCATAGATTTAAAACCAGTTACCGCAGAGTTGACTTATGGATTGGAGCGTATTGCCATGTACCTGCAAAATGTGGAAAACGTATATGATTTAAAGTGGAATGAAGAACTATTGTATGGTGATATTCACCTTGAAACAGAAAAACAGTTTTCCCGGTACAATTTTGAAGTTTCCAATAAGGAGCGTCTGTTCGAATGGTTTGATATGTATGAGCTGGAGGCGGAAGACTTATTGGAAAAAGAACTTGTTCTTCCTGCATATGATTACACATTGAAATGTTCACATACCTTCAATTTGCTAGATGCAAGGGGGGCCATCAGCGTTACTGAGCGTACTGGATTTATAGGCAGGGTTAGAAACCTTGCACGTTTATGCGCTGAAATTTATGTGCAGCAAAGAGAGGCGATGGGATATCCTCTTTTAAAGAATAAATCTTAATTCCATGAACTTGTGCCGCCAGTTATAGGCGGTGTTTGACTAATGGATCATATTTTAACTTATGTTTTGAAAAATATAAAAATTTTAATATTGTTTAAAGATGGCAGAATTTTTTATAGAAATAGGATCTGAAGAGATTCCCTCTAGTTATATTGAACCCGCCTTGAATTATATGAAAGAGGAGATATCCTCTTTTTTTTCCAGAAACCGGATTGAGGCAGAAAGCCCTAAAACAATGGGGACTCCAAGGCGACTAGTAGTTTCGGTAAAGGGTGTCACCACAATGCAGAAGGATTGTGTGGATGAGTTTCTTGGGCCCGGGGTTTCCGTGGCCTACGATGAAAAGGGTCAACCTACTAAAGCTGCGATAGGTTTTGCACGTGGTAAGGGGTTAGATGTCGCTAACCTTTCTCGAAAAAAAACTCCAAAGGGAGAGGTAGTTTGTGCCCTGATTGAGAATAAAGGTCAATCTACATCATCCTTGTTAAATAAATATTTGCCACAATTGATTCATGAAATCCCTTTTCAGAAAAAAATGCGTTGGGCAAATAATTCCCGTCCTTTTGCCCGACCATTACATTGGGTGGCTGCATTATTTGATGGGAAGGCTCTGGAATTTGAATTTGATGGTATTGCTAACGATGTTGTTTCAAGAGGGCATCGATTTCTCAAACCTGAACAGTTTCAAATCAATGGTGTTGAATCGTATTTAAAAGAATGTGAACAACATTTTTTAATGATCGATCCTGAAACTAGAAAAGCCTCAATTTTAGAGCAGGTCCGGAATCTGGCCAAACAGGCAGGGGGTTCTATAAAAGAAGATGAAGATTTACTGAACCTTGTAAATTTTTTGGTGGAATACCCGGTAGCGATTAAAGGAGATTTTGATTCCGGGTTTTTAGAATTGCCGAAAGAATTGCTTGTTATAAGCATGAAGTATCACCAGAAATATTTTCCTGTTTGGGATAAGGAAGACAATCTTATTCCTTGTTTTATTACCGTCAGCAATATGCCTGGAGATAAAGATGATGAAATAAAGAAAGGCAACGAGCGGGTATTACGTGCCCGATTGGAAGATGCGCGTTTTTTTTACGATGAAGACCGTAAGAAAAAAATTGAAGATTTTGTCGAGTCTTTAAAAGGAGTTGTATTTCAGAAAAAACTGGGAACTATATATGAAAAAGTATGTCGGATCACGGGTCTGGCAGGAATTCTGGCGAGTCGGATTTGTCCTCAAAAAGAAAAACAGGTAAGGAGGGCGGCATATTTAAGCAAGGCTGATCTGGTCAGTCAGATGGTTTTCGAGTTTCCCGAGTTACAGGGGATTATTGGAGGATACTATGCTTTGCACTCCGGGGAAAATGCCGAAGTTGCCCAGGCTATAACTGAGCATTATCGTCCCACCTTTGCGGGGGATGATTTGCCGTCTTGTGATTCAGGGGCAA